>JBDLIN010000254.1:0-5608 GCA_039714835.1 Bacteroidota bacterium
ATACATTTACACAATTTTTCACCCCTTGAACTAATCAATATTCCATACTATATCTCATATCTGTTACCCATTTTTTTTATTGCTATGGTTTTGACTTTTATACGTTTAAATCTAGGAATAACATACTCAATACTAGCCCATATTTTATGGAATTCATTTATTTTATTATTTACATATTGAACGTGGAATCAAAAGTACAGATATAATAATAAAATGTTTAACCCTAAAAAGTCCAGTTTTTTTGAGCTTAGCAGGTGTTAAATTTATAGTAAGAAAAAGAAAGTCCACGCTGTAGTTAGCAAGAACGGATTTTCGCAATTACTAATTTAAATTATTTTTACTATGAAAAATTTAGAATTAAAAAATGTAAGAGTTCAGGGACTGGACACTACGGAGTTGAAGAGTGTTGATGGGGGAGAGAATGGTGATGAAATCGTTGAGATGCATTCATTATTTAATGAGATAATCGATGGTGATTTAGACAAAGCATGGGATAGAATAAAATCATGGTTTTAATTAAATAAACTGTTGTTTTTTCAACTTGTGTGCATAACAACATTAATTACCTGTTATGCACACAATCTCATATTTAGTATATATAATTGAATCTTGAAATTAGTAGTACAATGGAAAATAAAATAACGTCAAGTATAAAAGAATTAAGTATACTTGAGATGAAAAACATAGAAGGAGGTAGTAATATTATCATCAACACTATTCTAATCTGGCTTGGCATTGAAAGAGATGTTGAATCAGTGACATAATACTACTAACAGTACTTTATTTATTACCCGCAATGCTACAATTAATTTAGTAGAATTGCTTTTGTCGTTTATATAATTAATCTCTAAAATCATGAACAAGCTCACAATTCAAAATCTATCAAAAATCTACCCAAACGGAGTAAAAGCTTTAGACAATGTAAGCTTAGAGATAAAAAACGGTATGTTTGGGCTGCTTGGTCCTAACGGAGCTGGAAAATCATCGTTGATGCGAACATTGGCAACTCTGCAAGAAGCTGATTCGGGCATAGCAATGCTCAATGATATTGACATTTTTAAAGAACCTGTAGAGCTTAGAAAAACTCTTGGATATTTGCCTCAGGAGTTTGGTGTTTATCCACAAATTACCGCTTATCAATTGCTCAATCATTTGGCTATTCTCAAAGGAGTTACAAAATCATCAGAAAGAATAGAACTAGTAAGTTACCTACTCAACAAGGTTAACCTTTATGATAAACGCAACAAAAGTGTAAAAGAATTCTCGGGGGGAATGAAACAGCGTATAGGTATAGCACAGGCACTTATTGGCAATCCGAATTTAATAATTGTTGATGAGCCCACAGCAGGATTAGATCCTAGCGAGCGTAATCGTTTCTACAATTTACTTGCCGATGTTAGTGAGGAAGTAATAGTAGTTTTATCAACTCATATTGTTGATGATGTACGAGAACTTTGTACACGAATGGCAATAATGGATTTGGGTAAAATTGTTTTCCACGGTTCTCCACAAGATGCTATTAATGAATTGGATGGAAAAGTATATCAGAAATTAGTAACTCGCAACGAGTTGCAAGACTATGAAAGTTACTATACAATTATTTCAAACAAAATGGTAGGAGGTCAACCTCTTATTCATGTTTTAAGCGACGAGAGTCTTAATAATGGGTTCGAGTTAGTAAAACCAAATCTCGAAGATGTGTTTTTCTCAAATATTAATAACGTGAACACTATTGTTTAACATCTATTGGTGAGGAAGTTTTGCGCTAAATATCAGATATTAGACTTCATCCCCCATCACACATTAAGATAAAATTTCAGCTATGTTTAAAATATTCTTTTTCTCAGAATTAGTAAGCTCCTTAAAAAGGCCCATGGTCTATATATTCATGGGATTAGTTACTTTGATTGTATTTGGACTTACTGCTTCTGACAGTGTTAATATTGCAGGTTCTTCGAATAATGTATATAAAAATGCACCTTATGTTATATCTTTTTTGACATTAATATTTACAATTTTCGGATTATTATCTGCAACTGCTTTTTATAACAGAGCAGCATTAAAAGATTTTGATAATGGTTTCAATGAAATACTTTTCAGTGCACCTATTAGTAAATCCGGTTATTTTTTTGGTAGATTTTCTTCAGCTCTACTACTTTCTACCATGCCGTTACTAGGCGTTTTTATTGGGGTCTATTTGGCATCGGTTATAAGTCCTGTATTGGATTGGACAGATGCAGATAAGTATGGTGATTTTTATATAGAAACTTTTGTTATTAATTATCTATTATTCATTCTGCCAAATATGTTCATTGTTGGATCGATGATATTTGCATTAGCCATAAAATGGAAAAGCACAAGCATATCGTTTATTGGCACATTGGTCATATTTGTACTATATACTATTTCCGGTACATTAATGGATGATATTGATAACGAGAGTATAGCTGCATTATTGGATATGTTTGGAGGTAGTACTTTCGAAATTGCTACAAAATACTATACAGCAGTAGAACAAAATACACTGAGTCCTATTATTGATAACTTAATGTTATACAATAGAATAATCTGGATTTCGATAGGAGTAATTATTTTAGCTATTTCATATAAGACATTCTCTTTTCAGGCGAAAACAAAAAAAGCACATACAAAGGATGAGGAGCAAGTTAGCGAACAAAATGTATTTGCTTTACCTGAGTTGAATTTAGATTTCAATATGAAAACTAGTTTGATTCAATTTAAAAGCTTCTTTACTGTTAACTTTATTAGTATAGTAAAGGGCACAACATTCAAAGTTCTGTTTGTTTTTGGAACAATTATGTTGATATCTACTTTATATGGTGGGTTCGAATATTATGGTTTGAAATCTTACCCTTTAACTTATAAGCTAATAGATGCAATTAGTGCTTCGAGTATGACATTCGCAACTATATTACTTGTGTTCTACGGTGGGGAATTAATATGGCGAGATAGAAATAGTAAGATATATGAAGTTGTAGATGCAACTCCACATTTGTCATATATATCTTTGTCAGCAAAAGCACTTTCATTAGTATCTGTTGTTTCAATTCTTAATATATTTTTCATTGTTCTTAGTATAATCTATCAATTGATAAATGGATATACAAGAATAGAACTTGATATCTATATACTAGATTTTGTTATGTCTAATTTACCTTTTTATTTTATTATTAGTGGATTAATGATAATGATTCAAGTACTGGTGAATAATAAATATTTGGGGTATTTTGTATCATTGATAGTCCTTTTTGGTAGCAAAATCCTATTTTCAATATTAGATATTAGTAGTAGAATGCTTTCTATAGCAAGTAGGCCAAATACAATGTATTCTGATATTAGTGGATTTGGACCCGGAGTTTATGGCAAATTATGGTTTAATGTTTACTGGATCTTATTTTCTATTGTTACTATATTAATAGCTGGGTTTATTTGGAACAGAGGTGTAAAAACATCTTTGAAAGTTAGAATTATGAATTCGTTAAATATTACTGCAAAAAATTATAAGATAGCTACTGTAATTGTAACTCTAATATGGATAGGTGTTGCAAGCTTTGTTCATTATAACACACAAATATTAAATGAAACTATAAGTTCTGATGTCCGTGAAGAGTTAAGAGTCGACTATGAAAAAAAATATAAAGGCTATGAAAAGTTACCTCTTCCAAAAATAATAGATGTTAGATATTTTGTTGATATTTTCCCGAAAGAGAGAGATGTTAGAATAAAGGCAATATTAAAACTGAAAAATGAGACTACAACTCCTATTGATTCAATTTTTTATAGTATAGATGATGATTGGAGTCCAGAATTTAAAATACCAAATTCAGAGTTAACATTAAATGATGTCAATCTTGGATTTAGAGTTTATAGATTAAGAAACCCTCTTCAATTAAACGATACATTAGAAATTGAAATAAAAACAGAATATGTAACAAAAGGTTTTGTTAATGGTAGAGAAAATACAAGTATACTTGAGAATGGTTCGTTTTTTAATAATATGAATATACTTCCAATTTTAGGTTATTTATCAAGTGTTGAAATTAATGATAGATTTAAAAGAAAAGAACACGGATTATCTCCAAAAGATAGAATGCCTAAACTTGATTCTACAAATATTGAAGGTAGAATGGTAAATTATTTAACAGGTGGGCATTCTGATTATATAAATGTTGAAACTGTAATTTCTACTTCCTTAGATCAAACAGCAATTGCCCCAGGATCATTAGTTAAAGAGTGGAAAAAAGATGGGCGTAATTTTTATAAATATAGAGTTGATCATACATCCCAGAATTTTTATTCATTTGTTTCAGGAAGATATGAAGTAGCTACGCGTAAATGGAATGATGTAGATATTGAGGTGTATTACGATGAAAAACATTCTGTAAATGTTGATATGATGATGAATGCTGTAGAAAGGTCTTTAGATTATTATACCAAAAACTTTGGTACTTATTACCATAAGCAGTGTAGAATTATTGAGTTTCCACGCTACTCTACATTTGCACAGGCTTTCCCCGGAACAATGCCTTATTCCGAGTCATTTGGGTTTATAATAAACCTTGAAGATGAATCAGAAAACAATATAATTGATGCTGTAATAGCTCACGAAATGTCGCATCAATGGTGGGCACATCAAGTTATTGGTGCTAATATGCAAGGCGGTACAATGTTGAGTGAGAGTTTTGCAGAATATTCTTCGTTAATGACAATGAAAAGTATTGTTGAAAATCCTATGAAGATGCGAAAGTTTTTAAAGTATAATCATGATAGTTATTTACATGGGAGGGGAGGTGAAACAAAAGAGGAGCTTCCATTGTATAAAGTAGAAAATCAACAATATATTCACTACAAAAAAGGAAGTGTTATACTTTACGCTTTGCAAGATTATATAGGAGAGGATAAGGTGAATATAGCGATGCGTAATTTCTTGGAAGAATTTAAATACAAAGCTCCACCATATCCAACTTCATTAGATTTTTTAAAACACTTAGAACCACAAGTTCCTGATTCGTTAAAATATTTGATTAATGATTGGTTTAAAGAAATTACATTATATGATAATAGACTAAAAGAAACTAATTATGAGAAATTAGAAAGTGGGAAATACCAAGTTACTATTGATGTAGAATCATTCAAAATCAAAGCAGATTCATTGGGTAATGAAACAAATGTAAATATTAACGACTGGGTAGATATTGGTGTATTTTCTGATGATGACGAAGAGAAATTAATGTATCAAAAAAGAGTAAAAATTGACAAACCAGAAATGACGTTTTCATTTGTAGTAGATTCATTGCCTGTAAAAGCTGCTATTGACCCTAGACACTTGTTGATTGATAGGGTTTATAAAGACAATATCAAAGTCATAAAAGAGAAAGAATAATGCAAAAAAATCAGAGCGTGACTTTGATTTGAGTTCTGACTAAATAATATATTATGAAAAAAAATGTGTTGTTTATAATATTAGTAGTTTTTACCAAAAGCTCCATTGCCCAGTCCAAATACAACTACACTATCTACGATAGCCCAAATCGTAGTACAATGTATGCATACAATCAAAACTACTTAAGCACTTATCGCATATTTT
>JBDLIN010000255.1:0-5585 GCA_039714835.1 Bacteroidota bacterium
AGACCCACCAAATATTGCTTACAGCTACAGTATATCTTTGGGGATCGAGAGTCTTTGCTAAGCTATGTAGTTCTTTTGTAAGATTAACCGGACGCTGAACGGTTCTTCCTTTAATTACTTCATTATGCATACCCCAGACAAAAATAGATGGATGATTGAAATTCTGCTTTATCAATTCAGTTAACTGCTGTTTTGCATTGTTATCAGCACCTAGTTTATAACCGTTAACAAATGGGATCTCAGCCCAAATTAAAAATCCAATTGAATCAGCTAAAGCATACATGTATTCTGCCTGCTGGTAATGTGCAAGACGAATAGATGTAGCACCAACCTCGTTTATTAATTCCATATCTTTTTTGTGATGCTTCGGCAGCAAAGCATTCCCCATATCTTCCCATTCCTGATGTCTGCAAACTCCATACAGTCTGTAAGGTTCTCCATTAAGTATAAAACCTTTTTCATGATCGATGGAGAAATACCGTAGTCCTATTGTTTGATCAATTTCATCATATACTTCACCATCATACAAAACTTCAGTTTTCAATTGATATAAATATGGATCTTTTTTTGCATTCCATAACCTTGGATTATCAACATTTAAGTATGAAACAATAGGCACAGCACCACCTGGATAAAGGAGTGTATCAATAAGATTTTCAGCTACTACTTTTGAATTCTCTGAAACAAGTTTATTTCGCACACTAATTTGTTTTATCTCCGAGCTTTCATTTTTCAGTAGATTCTCAATTTTTAATAGTGCATTAGTTGAGCTCACCTTTTCTTGATGAACATAGACACCAGATGATGCAAAATCAGTTAGTGCTATGTGCAAATCATTAGTGGTTATAATAGAAACATCTCTGTAAATCCCTCCATAGATACCAAAAAGAAAATTGTCTTTTGGATAAGATTCGGTAAGCTCATTGTTCACTTTTACCAAGAGAGTATTTGGTTCATCTTGCTTAAGGAAATCAGTAATGTTGAATACGAAAGCTGAATAGCTCCCAAGATGTTCTCCCACATATCTATTGTTGATATATACTTCAGCATATTGTCCCACACCTTCAAATTTAAGGAAATGCTGCTTATCTGTATCTTCATCACTCACTGCTAATTCTCTTTTATACCAGCCAGTACCATAGTGTACTCTCCTAGCAGTTTGAATATCTTTGTTATTCCAAGTATGAGGAATTGTAATACTTTTCCATGAAGTATCTGTGAGATTAATAAAGTCAAGTTCTTCTTTAGCAAGAGTAAATTGCCATCCTTCATTTAACTTTTTGACATCTCTACTCTGTGCTTGATAAAATGTTGTAATACCAAACAATACAATTAAAAAAAATAAAATCTTCGGTTTTAGTATTCTCTCTTTCATTTGTTTCCCTTTAGTTTAAATATTTAGCATTTTCCCATTGTTATTTCTACTCTCTTCAGCTTTAAACCCAATGTAATGGCTCTCCATCGAATCTTCGATTGTTGAAGTAAGGATTGATCTATCCTCTTGATAGACTGCTTGAAGAAAATCACGCACTAAGCGATAATCACCGCCGCCATGACCACCCCCAGAAAAATCTTTTTCTAATTCTGAGGCTCTATAAGCAACACTCTTTCTTGTTGAAAAATCGGTTACAGTTAAATTACTCGAATCACCTACAATATCTCCCTTTGTCCCCATAATACGAGTGCCTCTGCCTCCGTAACTTGTATGAGCTTCCATTGAAAAAGCAACAGTGATATCATCTTCAAAAACCATATTAACAACTTGATGATCAACTACATCATTATCACAGTGAAAGACACATCTTCCATACGGTCCTTCATTTATTGCTTTCATAACTTTTTCAGCATCCCATGGCTGCAGATCGATTACATGACCTACTCCCCATTCTCTCTTAGTTACGTAAATTCTTTTAGCTGAATAGGAACAAGTCGATTCAACTGCACAACCACCGGTACACATTTTAGTGCTTCCCTTGGGAGCATTTTCTTCTTTAAAATAGTTCAAATCACCAAATGATGATACCTGTTTACATTTTTTACCACCTAACAGCCAGTAGACAATATCTAAATCGTGGCAAGATTTGGAAAGTAAGCAAGGAGTTGATTCTTTTTCATTCCTCCAATTACCGCGAACGAATGAATGAGAAAAATGAGTATTGCCAATCGGTTCAAGATGCTGAATACTAACAACTTCACCAATTTCACCATTTTGAATAATCTCACGCATCTTAATAAAATAGGGAGCATAACGGAGCACATGACAAATACCCACAATCCGATCATTTTTTTTCGATTGAGCAGCTATATCCTCGCACTGATTCCAAGATTGAGCAATAGCTTTTTCTAGGAGCACATGATATCCCATTTCGAGTGCTTTCATAGCGGGAGCATAGTGGAGTCTGTCCCATGTTGAAATAATTACAAAATCAGCAAATTTTGCTCGTTCGAAAACATGCTCCCATGTATCAAAAATATTTTCATCATCTAAATTGTGTTGAGCTTTGAATTTTTCTTGTCTAATTTTAACAGGTTCTGCAATAGCAACTACTTTTATTTGCTCGGGATAATTGGAAGCATAAAGTGAATATCCCCACCCTCGATTACCTGCTCCAATAATTATACAAGTAAGAGGTTTATCAAAATCCTTATGTTTGGGATTATTTTCATCTGGCTTTATCTCTATTACATTATCACTTTCTATTGAAGTAAAATTCATAAATGCCGGAGTTGCTAGAGTAGTGAGTCCAATTGTTTTTAATGCATCCCGTCTAGTAATATTTTTTTTCATAACATTATCTCTAAAAATATTTGTTTATTATTTTATTCATTCTTTTTATACTTTACTCCCCATTCATCAGTGTATTCAGTTCCTTCAGCATGTACTTCCTCCTCAGTACCGCAGAATCCATTTACCGGAATCCATGCTGCATCTACTCCGAGTTTACTCGCAAGTTTTACAATAGCTTCTCCATCATAAAGTTCAGATGTATAACCGATAACTTCTTTTTGAATGTTGGGACTAAACAAGTGATCAAAAACTGGTACTTGGTCCGGAATTTCACATCTGAGTGCTGTTAAAAATCTTTCTCTAGGTGTTATGTTAACCTCATAAGTAATAAATTTTTAATCTTTCTCTAAAAGTTTGTTTATCCTATCTATCAACTCCATCATAGCTCTACCGTTATGGTATGGACATTTCCAAGGATCAATTTTCCAATTATTCCGATAATATGGAGATGGATCATCTTTCGGTTCAGTTAAATATGGCACCCCAAGTCTATTAACCTTCGTATACCATTCCCCTTTTTCATGATCGATGACATATTTATTTATAAAATCCCAGGATAATTTTACTGTTTCCCAATATTTCAAGTCACCAGTCAGATAATACGCATTCATAAAACCGACAAGATTTTCTGCTTGAGGCCACCAATGTTTGTTTGTACGAACATGAGAACCATACCTTGTTGATTCTAAAAACAATCCACCATCTTTATCAACACCTACTCTTTCAACAGCATCAACCATCTTTATGCATTTTTGAAGAGTGTTTTCTTTAATAACAGGATCGTTTAAAATTTCAGCAGCTTCCCAAAGCAACCATGAGGCTTCAATGTCATGCCCAAAAGAACAAATGCCTTTCGATGATTCAACTTCATTAAATATATCATTAAAGAAAATCCCTAAATGGCTGGAGTCCCGAATTATCTTTTTAAGGAATATGTTCATTAGTTCAGTGAGTCTTTTCTTAACTCTTTCACCTTTCCATATTTTATACAATGCTGCATAAGCTTCCAGTATGTGAAGATGAGTATTCATTGACTTCGGCTCATTGTTATCAGCCATTCTATTTTCTTCAATCAAATTCCATTCACGTGTAAATGCTTCTTTATACCCCAAATGATTTTGATCTTTTGTTTTTTCTTCTATTTTGTAAAAAAGCTTTTTAATTTCTGAAAGGACTTCTTCGGAAGGATTAAATTCATAATATTTGCACATTGAATATAACACAAAAGCTTGTGCATAAGTGTTTTTAATACTACTGACAACTTTATTTTCTGGTGATAACTCCATGAAGTAGCCGCCATATTCCGTATCCAGAAAATCTCTCTGCAGTACATTGTATGCTAAATTGGCAATACGAGAATAATCTTGGTTATTATTATACTTTGCAGCAGCAGCAGAAAAAGTCCATAGTATTCTTGAATTTAGTACACATGATTTATTTGCTGTTAATACTGGTTTATTATCGAGGTCGACAGCACCATAAAAACTATTACTTTTTTCATCTACGGAATACTTGATCCAATAAGAAAGAATATTTGTAAGTTCGTTTTGAAAACTTTCTTTATACTCTATAAGTTCATCTTTAGTAGAACTCATTTAATACTTCTAACTATTTGGTTTTAGGTGATTATTAAGATTCATTAATTTACACAGCAAGTTTACCAGTTTTCTTTTCTTCAGTAACATTTAATTCTCTAAAGGAAGTAAATGATTAATAATTTGCTCTTACAATAAAATATTCTTACTACTATTGTATATTAATGGACCGATATAATAAAGGGAAGAGTATTTGCATACTCTTCCCTTCCTTAATAATATATAACTACAATGATTATTTCAGTAATATCATTTTCTTAACATTTACAAAATCACCAGCAGTAATTCTGTAGAAATAGATACCACTACTAATATTAGAAGCATTGAAGTTTAATTTATGATATCCAGCATTCAAGTGTCCATTTACTAATTCTTCAACTACTTGACCAATAGCATTGTAAACAGTCACCTTAACATCAGAAGCTTTTGGCAATCCAAATTGAATAGTAGTACTTGGATTGAAAGGATTAGGATAGTTTTGATCTAATGAATAAGTAACCGGTATTTGTTCCATCTTATTATCTACTGAGACAACAAAACCATAACTCTCAGTAAGCTCAATAATCTCATCAACACTCATTGCATAATTGTAGAGTTGAAGTTCATCCATCTTGCCTCTGTATGGACGATCAAGTTCGTTCCTATTTCCGATCAACAATGGCTGACCGTCTGTATTGATACTACCTTCGGTAACATCCTCAACCTCGTCTATCAAATTCACATTGCAGTACGCTTTCAACACATCTGCAGCACGGTCTCTAATGCAAACAAGATGGAACCATGTGTCTTCCTCAATATATGAAGCATAACTCTTATGTATCTCGGTTTTATTAGTGCCATCATCCACACGGAACACTAGGTCTTTATTCCCTATGACTACCTCATATTCTTCATGAAATTCCTCGCCCTTTATCAACAGCGTATTCCATTCATCAGAAGGAGCTGGGTGTAATAACATTGAAAATGTAAAACTATCTGTGGAATCCATGTTAAGAATCTTGCTATCTTTTACTTCAATTCGACTGTCTGCTTCCCCAGAAGTAAAATCAACTGCATTTCCTACTAGTCCTTCTACCCATGTATCTGATGGTGTTAATCCCATCAATATACCATAACCGCTTCCATCTGTTAAAACTGAATTGCTGGCTGACCAACCTTTATCCTCATCAAATTTAAAGTGAGCTACTATCTGGGGATCGGTT
>JBDLIN010000256.1:0-5580 GCA_039714835.1 Bacteroidota bacterium
ATCAGATTCATCGGTAGTTGATAAATTACTTAATTTAGTGTGCTGTGCTTGTAAGTGTGTAGGTGAAATTACGAGTAGGATCAAGAAGAACGTCAATAATTTATTCTTCATGTCAATCTCCTTTCTGGTTATTCAGAAATTATTAGATGTGAAATGAACACAATTATAATTTTGAATCATTCAAAACTACAACGATTGTTTTAATTTAAGGAAAATAACTATAAGTCGAAATAATAAAAGAGATTAAATTTTTAGATGAAATAGTAATTTATTTAACATATATTAATGTCTAAAGCAGTCATTTTCTCCTTAACATGAATGAAAATGAGAAAGCTAACTTTTCTAAACATAGTTTTTTTTCTATCAACACAATTCTATCTAGCTCAAGTTGATCTAAAAATAAATGATGGGATGCTGGTTGAAACATCTGGTGGGGTATCCATACAAATTTCCGGTAATGTAATTGAAGAAAACTCAGGTTATTTAAATGGGGTTGTAGAATCGGGAAGTAGAACCTCCATAATATCCTTTGCAGGATTAACTTTCAACCAAGGATTCACAGTAGCTATTAAAAGAACCACTGGATCACAATATTCAGGAAATGGGGCTGGAAAGAATATTCTCAGACACTACCAAATTATTAATAGTGGAAGTACTGTTTCAAGGAACATTAGTGTTACTGTAAATGAGAAAGAAATAGCAGGAATGAATGGCCCATTCTTTTTATATACCTATGACACCGACTGGAAAGGTTATAGTGATGGCTCCATCGATTTATTGGTTAGTGCGAATGATATAAACATTGAAACAGGAGTTGTTGACTTCGTAATTTCTGAAGGAGTTGGTATTTCAGCAAAAATTTTCCTTGAAGCTCCTTATAATTCTGTCTCTAGTAACATGAGAACTACATTGAATCCTTATATACCCACTAATTCGCCTTACGTTGAAGACCCAAGAATAGTATCTGCCATACCTACTGATGCGGTTGATTGGGTTTTAATTCAAGTAAGAAAACTCGCTACAGAATCAACAATTGAATCAAGAGCTGCTTTTATGAATACAGATGGCTATTTAATTGAAGATGATGGCTCTCTGGGAGTTGGAATAAAAGCTAAACCAGATGATTACCACATAGTAATTAAACATAGAAATCATATATCGGTAATGACTAATGAAGTACAAGCAGAATTAACTTGGGGAATAATCCCTGAGGTATACGATTTTACAGATGACATAAATAAATATTATGGAACAAACGGAGCTAAGGAGATTGAATCTGGTATATGGGGAATGTGGTGCGGAGATACAAATGGTGATGCTCGCATTACTGATACTGATAAAGTGTTAGTTAATAATATTGCAGTATACGAGGGATATCATGATGCAGACCTAAACTTTGATGGAAGTGTTACTAACGCAGATAAGTTTTTGGTGAATACAAATAAAGTGACTTCCCCTCAAACACAGGTGCCTTAATCATTATTTCTTCCAAAAAGAAAGTTTGGAATGAAGAAGTTATACAAAACGTTTTTCATGCTTTTAATAAACAGCTTGATTTTTGCTCAAACTGTAGATGTGCTTATAGAAAATGGCAGAATGGATGGATCTCATTATAAATATGATATTTATCTAAATAGAACTTCATCTTGGGGGGAAAAGTCACAATCCAATTATCTTGGTGAAGCGAGTTTTAGATTTACAAAAAATAATGTTGCGTTTGAGTCGAGCTCATTGATTGCTGAAGTAGGAACTCAATTTAATAATTCAAGCTATACTCTGACAACTCAAATTTTACAAGATCAAGTAAATGTTGAGGTAGACTTTGATTATCAAGAAATTGGTTCTTCTCTGGAAATGGAAACGAAATATTTACTTTGTACCGTTGCACTCACGATACTAGATGAAAGTCAATTAGCTTCCGTTAGTTGGATACCTTTAAGTACGGCTGTATTTAATGGTGATGATGAAAATGTTTACTCTACATTGCTTGGCAATTTAGAAGATGAGCCAATCCCAGTAGAACTAACCGACTTTACCGCCCAAACTATTGAAGAGACAAAAGTTAGGTTAAACTGGCAGACGGCAACAGAAGTGAATAATTATGGATTTGATGTTGAAAGAAAAGTCACTTCGACTTCGCTCAGTATGAGTGAAGGTTTTTTATCCCGAGCAGAGTCGAGGAAATGGAAAAAAATCGGGTTTGTTGAAGGTCATGGAAATAGTTATTCTCCAAAACATTATTCATTTGATGATAATAATATTGTTGGAGGATCACGTTTTACTTATAGATTAAAACAGATTGATATAGACGGTACATACAAATACTCAGATGAGATATATTTGGTAATTCTCCCATTACAAAACAAATTATTTCAGAATTATCCAAATCCTTTTAATCCAACAACAAAGATTATGTTTGCATTGACTGAACCACAGAAAATAGCGATAAAAATCTATAATGCACTTGGCGAACTTGTATATTTAGATGCATCAGAGACATTTGATGCTGGATTTCATGAAATAGAATTTAATGCTTCGAATTTTGCAAGCGGTGTATATTTTTATAGAATTCAAGTTTACCCCACTGTAAGCGGGGCTAGTAATTTCGTTGATACCAAAAAGATGATCTTACTTCGTTAATCCGTTTCCGCAATCGATGGAATACGGGGAACTTAACTTTGGTAGACAGTTTCGCCAAAAAGACAGGTGGACAAATCTGATTAAGGAAAATAAAAAAGGCGAGAAGCTCAAATTTGAACTTCCCGCCGATTCTTTTATTTGTAACACACCATTGAATATAACTCCGAATAATTTTTAATGATGTGATTTAGATCACAACAAATTATTAAAACTAAGCAACGGAATTATTCTAATTTATTCTTCAAAAGGGGACTTAAATTCAAACCCTAATTGAGTTAACCAATAACTATTGTTTGATGCTATCCATTCATCTTTAATTTTACCATCTGCAAAATGTAGAATACTCATACCAGTTATCTTTACAGATTTCCCAGTTGGTGGATGCAATCCTTCACCAGTATTAGTAGCTGTTATCTCCCAGATACCGGCGGCTTCTTTTTCTGTAAAAAATATTTCCTTTATCTCAATATGAAAATCGGGATAAGCTGTTCTCGATTTTATTACATTCTCTTTGAAAAGATCGATCCCTTTTTCATGTTCGTATTTCGGGGTCATTCTTAATTCAAAATCCGGATGCAGAATATTCTCAATATTTTGAAACTCACCAGTATTCCAATACTTTACATATTCATCAATTATTGGTTGCCATTTTTCTTTGGGATCTGTATGTGAACAACTAAGGAACAATATTGGGGAGAGAGTAATGAGTAAAAGAATTATCATCTTTTTCATTTCCTAACCTCTTAATTATTTAGAAATGTTTACCTTAACTTAAGGTAAACGTAGTTTATCATCAATTAAAATTCTGATTGTTTCTGGAAAAAACTTTGATAGGAAAAGTTTTAAATATGTTATAAAGGTTAGTTATTCCAATAAATCTATATAGTATCTAAAAGTAAAAATAATTATTTCTTGACAACTATATATTCTTTTCTTATATACTTTTTATAAACATAATATTAATAATTCCACCTAGAGAGAAACGTTTTGACTACCGTGCTGAACTTTCTCCCTCTCATTTATTGTGCTTCTCCCAAGGTATCTTAAAAAATAAAAATGGAGGTAATATGAAAAATCTAAAAGTAGTGTTGATTATTCTTGCTTTAGTTTTTGTAGGAGTAAGCTGCACAGCTCAAGAGAAAGGTTTAACTGTTGAAGAAGCTAAAATTATGTGCGAGAAAGCCGAGTTGGTATGGAGTAAAGCTGATGAACAGGCAATAGATGATATAATTGATTCAAACTTTGTTATGTATTCTCCTTTATTTCCAGATGGTTTAAAGGGAATTGATAGCCTTAAGAACTATTTGAAAAATAATGCTGTCCCATATCCAGATTTTGCCATAACAATTGATGATTTTTATGTAAGCGGTGATATTCTATTTTCATATTGGACATTAACAGCGACGAATACTGGACCGTTAGGTGAAATGCCCGCAACTAATCAGGCTGTTAAAGTTAGTGGAATTGCAGTTTCGAAGGTGAAGAATGGAAAAATTTATGAAGAGGAAACCTTTTGGAATGTGTTTGAAATGTATAAACAATTAGGGTTTACATTATTACCACCAAAAGCAGAGAATGATAAATAATTATTTATTCAGTTGTTTTAATTGAGGTTAAAAAGATTGTACTCCTTGGCTAAATCTAAGGTGGATAAAATCTTAATGAAATAGATTTGAACTCTTATAATGAATAATTAATTAAATAAGTAAACATAAAATCTGGAGGGATGTTATGGCTACATTATTTGCGGTATATAATTTAAAAGCAGATCAAACATCAGAAGACTATGACAAATATCTTATAGAAACAAAAATTCCCGGGATTAGAGGGGCTCCCTGGTGTACAGATTTTAATACCTGGAAAATTGATAAAGTTCTTGGCCCTGCCGTCTCCAGACCAGAGGGAGCATTACCCTCAGAATCACCTTACCAATATTTGGCTAAGATTGAAGTCTCTGACTTGGACGCGATGTTGAGTTTTCTTGGAACTGATGCCGGTAAAGAATTTGTTAAATCATGGAGTGTATTTCTCAATCCAACTGCAATCTTCACAATTGGACATGAGGTTTAGCCTATACAGTTTGGTGTAACATCATCTTTATGTAACTGATCATATTATTGGGAAGAAGATGATATTTCTTTGTTAGGAAAAGTTTGACACTATCAATAATATATAGGGGATAAGAATGTTTAAAATAATTAGAATTGCTATTCTTCCTTACTTACTGGTTACTTCAATCACTTTTGGGCAATTAGAAAAATTTAAATTTAGAGAATTACCAAAAGACAGTCTATTAACCATTGCCAGAGAAATTATTAATACTGATGTCAGATGCACATTTATTACTGTTGATGAAGATGATAAACCTCAAGCAAGACTAATGTCCTATTTCCCGATAGAAGAAGATTGGAAAATATGGCTTGGTACCTTTCCAACCAGCAGAAAGGCTTCACAAATTAAAAACAACCCAAACGTTATGGCTTTTTTCTATGATCCTAAAGGAAGAAGTTATGTATCTGTAGCAGGAAAAGCACGGTTGGTGAATGATGCTGAGCTTAAGAAAAAATATTGGAAGGAGGGATGGAAAGTATTCTATCCAGATCCAGAAAAAGATTATATATTAATCGAAATTACTCCAAAACGATTGGAGATATGTAGCTTTAAGTATAAGTTATATTGGGACGCAGATATGAAACCAGCATTTGTTGTATTTTAAGAAAAAGAATTTAGTAAAATAAAAAGGTGAGAAGTCCCGATTTGAACTTCCCACCTTTAGCAATTGTATAAAAACTTCTTCCCATATTTCATACAATATACGTATAGCTTAAATTTGGTTATGTGATTTTGATCACAGCATTTAAAAATAAAATAGCTTAAAATAATATTTTAAATCTTTTTTCTGTTGCGGGGGCCAGCCCAAAAGATGGCTGGTAAACTGGA
>JBDLIN010000257.1:0-5538 GCA_039714835.1 Bacteroidota bacterium
CCTGGAGTTTTATTTATGAAAAACTGTTCCATTTTTTCATCTGAATACTCTTCTTCATCTTTATCCATAGCTTCAGGGATACCATCAGAGAAAATAAATAACCTCTCACCTTTCTCAAGAATAAGTTTCTGTCCCTCGAACGGCAATCCCATATCGAACATACCGAAAGCTACGCCCCCAGCATCAATCTTTTCCATCTTTCCATTATTACGTAGAATTAACGCAGGATTATGGCCAGCATTAATAATATCCAACTCACCACTTAGGGGATTTAATACAGCTATAAAAAATGTAATGAATTTATCAGCAGTTGAAGATTCATATATAATCGTGTTCATCTTCACTGCCATTTCAGAGAGTGGAATTTGAAAATCAAGATATGAACGTAAAGATGCATCAAGAGTATTAACTAATAATGATGCAGGCATTCCTTTTCCGGTAACATCGGCAACAATTAATGCGAACCTGCCATCTGATAATTTAAACACTTGGAAGTAGTCACCGCTAACTTCTTTTGAAGGAATGTTTGTTCCAGAAAGATCATAGCCTTCAATTTTAGGTAATTTTTCAGGAAGTATTCTTTTCTGGATCTCTGAAGCAACTGCTAATTCCCTCTTCATAGTTTCGTTCTCAAGTGCTTCTTTGTGATATCGTTCATTTTCTATCGCTGCATGAACTTGTCTCACAATAGCCCCAAACAATAATTCATCAGTTTCATCAAATTCAATTATACCTTGTCTGCTCTCCTTTTCACAAAGTGTAAATGCATATTCCGTTCTTTCATCAATAAATTTTTCAAATAAGCTATTGCTTTTTGCTTTTTTCTCAGAAAGAAGGTTTGGTGGGAATGTGTGTTCCTCAATTACTTCTTCCTCATTTGAAAGCTTTACTCTTCCGAAGGATGAGTTTGTTAGTGATATCGCTCTGGATAAAGCCAATTCTAACATTTTGTCACCAAGATTCAGATTTGAGATCTCGATACCTGTGTCAATCAAGTTGTAAAGTTGAGAAACTCGATTGTTTAAGTTGAAGATCAGATTTTTCTCAGTTTTATGTGATAACAATGCTTGATATGCATTATCAAAAAGCTGAATAAATATTTGGAATGTGATTTTATCAATATCGGAATACTTTGAGTTATCGATTTTTTTTCCAAGTACAATCCCCAAAAAAGAATCATCTACAAGCTTTGTATAAGAGTATAATTCTTTTGCTTCTTTGATTGCATGAATTTTAAATGAGCTTTGTTCGTTTTCATTAATAAGCTCCTTAAAATTAATTTCATTCTTGGATACTATATTTTCCCAATTTGATAAATCATCCTTTTTGTGGAAAATGTCTACATTAGTTGTAAAAAAACTTCCACGTAAAATCTTTTCAAATTGGACAGACATTTCTTCAAGAGATAATGAATTAGAAAGAATATCAAAACTCTCCTGAAATGATTTTACATGAAAAGCTAACTTTTCTGTGATAGCATCAGTTGTCATTTTTAACTTTCTTTATTCTATTGAATCAACAGAATCAACTTTTTCAGCAAACTGAAATAGCCCCATTATTGTAAAAGTTTTTTCAATTGAAGGATCAAGATTTGAAAAGTACAGTTTTCCTCCTTTTGTATTTAACTTTTCAATTATTTCAATCAGAAATGAGATACCAATAGAATTTACGACTTTTGAATTTTCAATATCGATCAGTAATTTAGTTGTTCCATCATTGAAATGCTTCTCGAACTCTTTTGCAATTCTCTCACCACCCGAATTATTAATGTACCCTTCAGTCTTCATAACAAGTACATCATTTACTTTATTTGATGTTAGGTCAAAGTCTTTCACCATTATTTTCACCTCAAGATAATTTTTTTGTTAATGTTATTTTTGTACCATTCTTACCCGATTCGATCTCAAATCCATCAGACATCGATTTCATTAATTTTAATCCCCAGCCTCTTTTGCTACCTCCCTCGATTTTTCCTTTAATATCAGGTTCCTCAACAGCTTCCGGCTCAAATCCATGTCCAAAATCTGTAATAAGTATAACCAACTTTTCCTTTGTCATTGTAAAATCGACATTGACATAAGGTGTATCACTCCCGGAGTGTTCAAGCGCATTAATTATCCCTTCTGTTACAAGAACCCTTGCCTCACCGATCTTTTCTTCAGAAATGCCAAGATGCCTACCCATTAATTCTAAACCTTCAAGAGCTACTAATTCTATATCAGTAACTTTTGGTAGTTTAATTTCAAGTTTAATATGTTGATCCATTTTTACCCCGCAACAGGTTGAATAAAATCTGATACTAATTTATATAAATATAATATTATTATGTTTAAAGGAATATAAGAATATTTAACGACTAATAAAAGACATTATGTATTATTTTCTTCAATACTCCTCTGATCTGTTTCTGTCCTTTTTATGATCTTCATAAATAATAATATAGTAATTACTCGTTTGAAATGAATTGTTGAATTTTGGAAAGCGAAATAGTTTCTATTTAGTTAAGTTTAGTTTTTTAATATTAAACTCATATTAATAGGTAAGTTTGGATTTTATTAAGCTCATATTAAAAGTTTTATCGTGGCCGTTTATAATACTCATTAAACTTTATCAAGTATTAATTTCTCCATTATTTCCCTCTTCTTGCAGATATACACCCACTTGCTCTCATTATACAATTGAAGCTCTTCAAAAATATGGCTTATTCAAGGGTGGTTGGTTAGGAATCAAAAGAATTCTAAGTTGTCATCCATGGGGTGGAAGCGGGCATGATCCAGTACCATAGATCAATTTACAATGTACAATTAGCAATGTACATTATAAATTTTTAATTGTACATTGATCTTACTTTTTCTTTCTTCCTTTTGGTGAGTATTCTTCCGCCATTTTTTTTACTTGTTCAAACGTCATTTTCTCAACATTAACATCTTTATCTAAAGGTATATTTTTCTTTCCAGCCTTTAAATATGGTCTTCTCCATCGGCCAATCACAATCTTAAATTCCGGATCCTCTGAAAATGTTTTTAATGTGTTATCAATATCCTTTTGACGCTTAGCTTCAATAACTTCAATTGCTTCATTAATTTCAATTGTATATGGATCGTAATTTTTATTCAACGAATAAAATTTAGAATCGTGACGTACATACGGACCAAATCTTCCAATCGCAGCAACTACCTCTTTTTCTTCAAATTCACCAACTACTCGCGGCAGTTTAAACAGATCTAATGCTTCTTCAAGTGTAATCTGATTTAATTTCTGAGTTGGTCTCAACGGTGCATAAATTGGTTTTGCCTCTTCATCTTTCAGATCAGTTATTTGTGCAACTGGTCCAAATCGGGCCATCCTAACAGATACTTGATTCCCAGAATTTGGATCAGTCCCTAAAATTCTCTCACCTGAAACTCGTTCACTGTTTTCAGTTGTATGCTCAACCAAATCATGAAACGGGAAATAAAATTCAGATAACATTTCATGGAACTCTAATTTCCCTTCAGCAATGTCATCTAATTCCTCTTCAACATGAGCGGTAAATTTGTAATCCATTATTTTTGGGAAATTTTCAAATAAGAAATCATTTACCAGCATTGCTATATCAGTAGGAAATAATTTCCCCTTATCTGCACCAGTAATTTCAGATTTTGTTGTAGTTTCTAAATCTGACGTTGGAGTAATGGATAATACTTTATATTCTCTCTTTTGTCCTTCTCTTTCATCCTTATTAACATATCCGCGTTTTTGGATAGTACTGATAGTCGGAGCATATGTTGAGGGTCGTCCAATTCCAAGTTCTTCTAATTTTTTTACAAGACTTGCCTCTGTATACCTTGCTGAAGGTCTTGTAAATCTCTGGGTAGCAACAATATTGTGATAATTTAATATTTGACCTTCAGATAATGGAGGTAAGATTGATGCATCATCCCCATTTCCATTTTCCTCATCTGTAGATTCTAGGTATACTTTCAGAAAACCATCAAACTTAATTACTTCACCTTTAGCTGTAAATCGTTCATCACTTTTTGAAACGTTAATTTTTGCGGTTGTTCTCTCAATTTCTGCATCATTCATTTGGGATGCAATAGCTCGTTTCCAGATTAATTGATAGAGAGCTTGCTCATCTTTTGAACCTTTAACTGATGCATTTTCAAAATAAGTAGGTCTTATAGCTTCGTGAGCTTCTTGAGCACCGGCAGATTTTGTTTTATATTGTCTCGGATGAGAATACTTTTTACCAAATTCTCCTTCAATAATTGATTTTGCATTAGAAATTGCTTCATCAGATAAATGAACTGAATCCGTTCTCATATATGATATTTTTCCAGCTTCATACAGTTTTTGAGCAACGAGCATTGTTCGAGAAACAGAATATCCAAGTTTTCTACTTGCCTCTTGTTGTAAAGTAGAAGTAGTAAATGGAGCAGATGGAGATTTCTTAACAGCCTTCTTTTCAACACTTTCAATTGAGAAATTAGATTCATTGCATATCTCTAAAAATTTCTTTGCTTCACTCTCTTTTTCAAATTTTTTAAGAACTTCAGCTTTTAAAGTACATTTTCTTCCATCACAATCTGTTACTTCAAATTCCCCCACTACTCTAAATTGTGATTTTGATTTGAAATTCTCGATTTCTCGTTCGCGTTCAACGATCAATCTTACTGCGACTGACTGCACTCTTCCAGCAGAAAGTGAAGGTTTGATTTTTTTCCACAGAACTGGTGATAGCTCAAAACCAACTAATCTATCAAGAATTCTACGCGCTTGCTGTGCTTGCACTAAATTATTATCGATTTGTCTCGGATTTTCAACTGCTTTTTGAATAGCGGATTTAGTGATTTCATGAAATACAATTCTTTTAATCTCATCATCATTAATATTTAAAGCTTCTTTTAAATGCCAAGAAATAGATTCCCCTTCTCTGTCCTCGTCACTGGCTAACCAAACTGTATCAGCTTTTTTTACAAGCTTTTTTAAATCCCTTATTACATTTTTTTTATCATCCGGAATTATATAATTCGGTTTGAACTTGTTTTTAATATCAATTCCAAAATTCTTTTTCTCAAGATCACGAATATGTCCATAACTTGATGCAACGATAAAGTCTTTCCCTAGAAATCCTTCAATTGTTTTTGCTTTTGCCGGTGATTCCACAATAACTAAATTCTTTGACATTCAAATACTCAAATATTTTCAAAATTTTGACTAGCAAGTAAAACAAATTATTTTACTTAACAAAATTTTAATGAGGTAAAAATGTCAACCTTGAAGGTAAATACAACTCTCATTTTTTAAATAAGTGATAAAATTTATTTATTCTAAACTTTAAAAAATGAGATTACCTTCAATATAAACCTCCGAGGACTTTGTTTTTAGTTAGAGATACAGACCTCGGAGGTTTTTAATATTAAATTATCAGTGAAAACCTGCCTTTGCCGCCTGCCTGCGGTAGGCAGGGCAGGAAGGTCTGTTTGATCAGTGTCCTATCCCCTTCTATTCATTCTATAAACGTGACTTCGCATCTCAGGATTGGGTTCTTTTTAT
>JBDLIN010000258.1:0-5518 GCA_039714835.1 Bacteroidota bacterium
TCAATTCGCCAGGGGGACTTACACTAATTTCAGATATTATCTGGAAGGAAGTTGAATTAGCTAAAAAAGAAAAACCTTTAGTCGTTTCATTTAGTTCATTAGCTGCGTCAGCTGGTTACCATATTTCATGCCCAGCAGATAGTATTGTTGCTGAACCACTTACATTGACCGGCTCAATTGGAGTATTCGCTATTATCCCCAATACACAAAAATTCTTTGATAATAAACTTGGGATTACTTTTGACAGGGTTACTACCGGTAAGTATTCAGATTTTATCTCCGGTGTAAGACCGCTTTCTACTTTTGAGAAACAAATTTTAGAAAAACAAGTTGATACAGTTTATAGTAGATTTATAAATAATGTTTCAAGTGGTAGAAAGATGAGTGTTGATGATGTTGACAAAATTGGTCAAGGTAGAATCTGGTCTGGGATACAAGCAAAGGAACTTGGATTAGTTGATGAACTTGGGGGACTGAATAAAGCAATTCAAATTGCTGCTGATCTTTCTGAGATTAATAATTACAGAATAGTTGAATATCCTGAAATAAGAGATCCATTTGAAGTATTTTTTGAATCTCTTTATGATGATGCAGCAATGGGTACTTTTAATTCTGAAACTAAAAAATTAATAGAATATTATTCAAAAACTTTGGATTTAATAAAGGGTAAAGAAGTTTATTCAAGACTACCTTTTGAAATTGAGTTGTATTAAATAAAAATAAGAAGCTGTTTTAAAACACATCTTATTAATTATTGCGAGTTTACCCACTGTGGTGGAGAGTTTACGACAGCTTGCCCCGCCAAGTTTTTTAAAGCGAGATCACTTCGTCCGTCTGTCGACGGACTCGTGATGACAAATTTACTTCTGAACCAGTCACTTGTTAAATAATATTTAAGCTTTCATTCTTAATCCGTGTTCCTCGTGAATGAAAATCCAGCTAACTACTTTCCCAATATCTACTTTTTCAAAATTATTCCAGTAGCGCTTATTTCTTACGTGCAATGAACTTGTATCATCATCAGAAAATGCGCTGGCTTCTTCCATGAGTTCTGTCAACCGTTTCTGCCACCGTTTAATATTGTCCTCTCTCAAATCGACCCAGCCATCCTTTGCCCATAAATTAACTTTATCTAAAGTAATATCAAGTTCATCCTCTCCTCGGTAAGGCGGGATTTTCATTGTATTTCCTCTTAGTAGTGATTTGCCATCCGGAAATAGAATTGGAATACCGATAGAAATTATTTCACTTCGTAATGTTTCATCGTTCTTAAGCAGAGAAAACATTTTTTCTACTAAAAGTGATGAGGGAGAAGCTATAATTTCCTTCATTGTACCACCAGTATGTCGTAACAAATTTATTTCATGCAATAATTTTGAAAGTCTTGGAGGACCTAAAAGTTCGAATGCAACACTTTCTTTGTTATGAATGCTTTCTAACTCTCTTAACTTTTCAACAGCATGGTGTTGTAGAAAACCAGCTCTATATGTTGGCTCCATGGTTGCATTATCAAGTGCATTAATTATATCATGCCCAGTATTACCACCCTTTAATTCATATATTACATTTTGAGCAATCTCTTCCGGTGTTACATATTCCATTTGCCCCTGTGAAGTGATTGTTTCAAACTCACCACGAGAAAATGTCCCGTTTTCACCTGTATCAATAAAAATTGATTTCAAGTTTTTTCCGGTAGTAGGGTAGGGTTTTTCTAAATCAAATTTGAACTTACCTTCTAATTTAATCGCACTTTCAAAAGAGATATCCACTAACTCAATTGGTTTTCCAGCTTTTGTAATTTCTCCATATTGAATTTTTTTCCAGGCTATAGCTGCTGTTGGTTTTATTTCTTTTGTTATAGGACCTTCCGGTGTTCTACCCATTAAAAACAATAGAAGTGTATGAGCGCCAGCAACAGCAGATTTACTAAGCAATACTCTTGAAGGTTTTTCTTCACTATGAGTATATGGAATATTCAAACCCATACCGCCAGTACCGCTTGTCCCAATTTTCAAATAAACTTCTGTTTCAAATTTTTCCATTGATGAATAGAGAAGTTGGATATGCCTAATAAGTTGAGGAATATACTGAGTACTTAATAATTTCTCGGTCTCTTCAATTAACTCCTCAACAGTTGGATTATTATTAATAGATTTTTTTATTGTTCGATAAGTTGTGTAAACATCTTGATAAGCAATACCTGTAGCAGCATTGATACTGTCAATAATTATATCTGGTTTGTGTCGCTCTAGTAGTTGATAAATTGCAGACTTATGAAGAATATCATCATTCAATTCTTCCATAGTATCAGAGAGCAATACTTGCCGTGTCTCTCCAGAATTGATAAGATCATTTCGATCCATATCCTTATATTCTGACCGAACAAATATATTGCCCCACCAGGGTATAAAGAAATCTTCAGATAAGTTGGGATAATCATTCTGTAAATTTGCAACTTGTTCCTCAGCTTCTTCCTTTCTCAACGAAGTTACAATAATCTGTTTTGGTCCTTCTGGTATTAGTTTGCGAGTAAGGGCATTACCAACTAAACCCCAACCTCCAAGTACTAGAATTGTTTTGTTTTTAATATCCATTTAGTCCTCGTTAAATTTTTACTTGTATTGAAAATTAACTTTTATGAAGTAACCAGGCAAGGGGATTTCAAAAAATATTAATGTAATTTTGCGTTGTCAATTGGATAAGTTTAATGGCTTCACTAACTTTGGAAGCACGAAAAATTGAATTTAATAAACAAATTATCCGAGAAAAGGTAAATATAGACAGATGAATATACTCAGCATTTTAAATAATAGAGTTATTACAGAATTTAAATCCTCCTCAAAACAGGATATTATAAATGAAATGATAGACCATCTTGAAGGATGTGTTAATGTAATTGATCTTGAGAAAGTAAGAGATGTGGTACTCGAAAGAGAGAAAATAATGTCGACTGGTATTGGCAACGGGTTTGCAATTCCGCATGGAAAAACAGATGGAGTAAAAGAAATTGTTGCTGTCTTTGGAAAACTTAGGGAGCCGATAGATTTTGAAGCTGTTGATGGAGAACCTGTTAATCTAATATTTTTACTTGTTGGCAGGGAAGATTCGGTTAATGATCACATTAAGATGTTAAGCAGAATTTCAAGAATCATGAGTAAACAATATGTCAGTGACAAATTGTTGAGTGCAGAAACATCTGAAGAGATATTAAAAATATTTGAAGACGAAGAAAATAGTTTATAATTCCATTCAGAAAAAAAAGTATCAAATATGATTAAAGCTATTGCAGGCACCAAAGATATTTTACCAGTAGATATTCAGAAGTGGACATTTCTTGAAAATTTAGTTCATAGAATTCTAACCAATTTTAATTATAAAGAAATTCGAACCCCGGTATTTGAGGAAACAAAACTTTTCAAAAGAGGAATAGGGGAAGCCACAGATATCGTAAGTAAAGAGATGTATACTTTTATTGATAGAAGTGAAACGAGTATAACACTTAAACCTGAAATGACTGCATCTGTTGTTAGAGCATTGATTGAGCATTCTTTAGATAAGCAGCAGCAATTGAATAAATTATACTACCTTGCTCCCATGTTCAGACAAGAAAGACCACAAGCCGGCAGATTTAGACAATTTCATCAATTTGGAGTGGAAGCAATTGGGAGCACGAGCCCGATTTTGGATGCCGAGAATATTGTAATAGCCTATATGATTTTGAGTGAATTGGGGCTTAAAAATTTAACTTTAAAGATAAATTCCTTAGGAATACCTTCATCAAGAGAAAAGTATAAAGACTTATTACGTAACTACTTATCAGATAGAGTTAATGAACTATCAGAAGAAAGTCAGAATAGATTAAACACAAATATTCTTCGGTTATTTGACAGTAAAAATGAGCGTGATCAAGCAATTATGAAAGATGCTCCCGTTCTTTTAGATCATCTTGATGAAGAAAGTTTACGGCATTTTAATGATGTAAAGGAGCTTTTGTCAAAGGCAGATATTCCATATGAAGTTGATCCAAGATTAGTTAGAGGATTAGATTATTACACTCACACTACTTTTGAAATTCTTAGCGAAAGTGTGGGAGCACAGTCAGCTTTATGCGGAGGTGGTAGGTATGATCTATTAGTAAAGGAAATTGGTGGTCGTGATGTTCCGGGTGTAGGCTTTGCTGCAGGAATAGAAAGAATATTGTTAGCTTGTGAAAATGAAGGCGTCCTACCTGACAATAAAAATATGATTGATTACTACATTGTAAGATTAGATAAAGAATTGGATAAAGAAGTTTTTGAGATTGCAACTAAACTGAGAGACGATAATAAAACAGTTGAAGTTGATTATTCTCAGAGAAGTGTTAAAGCACAAATGCGTGAAGCAAATAAATTTGGTGCTGTAAAAGTTCTAATGGTTGGTGGTGAAGAATTCGAACGAGGAAAAGCTGTTCTAAAAGAAATGAATACTGGTGAACAGAAGGAAGTAGAAATATCAGATTTTATGAAGAGTTAAATTGGAATTTTTATGCAAAAGATAATTGGACGTAAACCTGTCTTAGAAGCATTAAATTCTGGTAAGGATATCGATCGAATAATTTTATCTTATGGACAGAAAGGGGACATAATTGAATCCATTAGAATTGCTGCAAAAAAGAGAAAAGTTAAACTCACACAGTTATCTCCACAGAAATTCAAAGGGTACGAGAAGGGACAAAACACACAGGGTGTAATGGCTTTTATAAGTGATTACAATTTTTGGGAATTAGATGCTCTTGTTGATTTTGCCCACAAAAATGAAAATCCATTAATTCTAATAGTTGATGAAGTGCAAGATACCCACAATGTCGGTGCTATTTTTAGAACGGCTGAATCTGTCGGTGTAGATGGCATTATTATTACAACTCGAAACTCTGCTCCAATAAATGAGACTGTGGAGAAGACATCAGCTGGGGCAATTTCACATCTTAAAATTGCTCCCGTTATTAATCTTCATCAAGCTATGGAAGAATTGAAGAGAAATGATTTCTGGATAGTTGGATCATCATTAAATGAAAGATCAAAGGTCTATACCGAAGTTGATTACAACGGACCAATTGCCATTGTTGTCGGCAACGAAGAAAAAGGAATAAGAAAACGTGTTGCAGATTATTGTGATTTTCTTGTTAAAATTCCAATGATGGGAAAAGTACAATCACTAAATGTTTCTGTAGCAACTGGCGTTTTATTATTTGAAGTTTTAAGACAGAGGAGTATTTAAACTAAGCTGGTACTTCAAAAACTTTTTTACAAATCTATAATTCAACAAGATTAGTTTGAAACTTTTATTTTGACTGCAAAGCAGTCTAAATTTTAATAACTCTGTATGTAATACAGAGCATCAAGAATAAAACCTGCCAACACAACTACATAGTAGTTGAAATAAAAGTTTTATACATCGATAATAACTAGATAACCAATATTTGAACTACTCTGTAGTTCTATCGAGGGATTTTTGTCGTTTATTTACTATGGATTTCATC
>JBDLIN010000259.1:0-5512 GCA_039714835.1 Bacteroidota bacterium
ATAATTGGTTGTGATAATTCCATTTCTCCAGAACAATCCTATAGTGAGAAAAAAGTTATCATAGATGGAGAGAGATATAAAAATGCTCCTAATGATAGTTTTTCATTTACAAATGTTGAAATAATAGACGATTGTATAAAACTAACGATACAATATGGTGGTGGCTGTGGGAATATTAAAGTCAACCTATATGATTCTGGGGTATTGGCCATGTCAAATCCACCACAGAAGTATTTAAGATTATCATTAAAAGATATGGATAATTGTGAAGCTTTAATCACGAAAGTTTTAAAATTTGAATTATCTTCAATTCAATCAATTTGTTTTAATAAAGTAATATTAAATATTGATGGTTGGGGGAAACAAATTGAGTATGATTATTAGTTCAATAATTTTATAGGTTTCTTTTAGTAATGAATTTGTATAATTCCAGTATAAGGATCTCTTAATTATATGTTATTTAAGTCATTTCAAAAATCATATTATAAATACAAAATAGTGGTTACTTTTTCTGTTATCACTATTTTGCTTGTTGCTGTGCTTTCAAAAGTAAGCTATGATTTTATGTATGATTTTTATCTGAAACAGCTTAAAGAAAATGTAACAAAAACCACTCAATTAACAGCAGAACAAATTGATGAAAAATATCTTTCAACTTTACAAAAGGGAATCTTTACATATTCAACAAAAAACTATTTTGATAATTTTTTCAAAAACCCTTATCTAAATAAAATTTATTCCGAGTTATTTATATTCGACGACCAATTCAATGTTTTAGCACATTCCAATCCATACAAATTAATTGGTAACCCTGAACCAAGATTAAGTCTTAACTCAAATGAAATTTTTAACTTAGAAATTAACCACTCAACAACATCTCTTTCTTTTAAAGGGAATGATGATAATTGGTATTTGTGGGGATTTCACAGACTCTCCAACGATCATTGGTTAGCTGTTAGAGCAAGTGCAGATAATTTTCAAAAGATTGATGATCTTGCTGCCCTCCTTGGATATTTTGGTGTTGGTGGTATTGTCATTTCAATTCTTCTAGGATTTTTCGTTGCAAAGTCAATTACAAATCCTATTACTAAGCTAGTAAAATTTAGTTCCGAAATTGGAAAGGGAAAGTTAAATAATAAAGTGCCTGCCAATATGAAAGGTGAACTGAAGATACTATCAAGTGCTTTAGTTCAAATGCGGAATAATATTTCCAACAATCAAAAAGAGAAAGAAAAAATATTAGCCCAAATTGCGCATGAAATTAGAAATCCTCTTGGTGGAATTGAATTATTAATTAACTTAATTAATGAATCAACATCAGATGAAACAAAAAATAAAGAGTACACTGAAAAAATACTTGAAGAGATTGATGGATTAAAAGAACTGATCACTTCATACCTTGATTATAGTCGACCAACCCCTGCACAGAGAGAAAAAATAAATTTAAGGGAACTTATTTTAGAATCTACTTCAATTTTTGAAAAGGAATTGTCTGAAAAAGATATTGTTATAAAAACGAAAATTGAAACTAAAGATTTTATTTTTGATCGAATTCATCTAAGAAATGTTCTAATTAACCTGATAAAAAATAGCATTGAATCAATTTCTCAAAATGGCGAAATTGTGATCAATACTTTTAATAAAAATAGTCTTAGTTTCATTACAGTTGCAGATAATGGTTCTGGAATCTCTGATGATAATTTGAATGCTATTTTTGAGCCCTTTTTCACTACAAAATCGAATGGAACTGGATTAGGATTGGCTTCTTGTAAAAAATATTGTGACGAAAATTTGGCAGAATTAAATGTAGAAAATCTAAAAACTGGCTGCATTTTTTCAATAAGTAAAGAATACAAAAATGAATAATATTATTGTAGTTGAAGATAACGATACTATGCGTCTTGGTATAAACGAAAGTTTGACCAGAGAAGGATACAACGTAAAAGTTTTTTCTAACGGTCCCGAAGCACTGGAATATTTAAAAACAAATAATGCTGAATTAGCTATCGTTGATTTGAAAATGGAACCAATGGATGGGACAGAAGTTTTATCCATTATCAAAAGAGATTTTAAGAATACTGATGTTTTAATAGTATCTGCATTTGGAACTATTAAAACTGCAGTTGATCTAATTAAAAATGGTGCATTTGATTTCTTAACAAAACCATTTTCTCCAGAAGAGTTAAGAATCAGGGTAAATAAAATACTGGACGTAAGAAAAAAGCAGTCACGAATTGATGAACTGATTGATCAAAATCAATATCTCTCAAGTGAATTAAGTTCTGATAAAAATGAGTTGATTGGTAATTCACCTCAATTTTTAGATGTTATTAAATTAGCTGAAAAAATTGCGGTAAAAGAAAGCTCAATATTACTTCATGGTGAATCGGGTACAGGTAAAGAATTAATTGCAAATCTAATTCATAAAAAAAGCAACAGAGTAAATGAACCGTTTATTAGAGTTAATTGTGCTGCATTAAATGATAATCTGTTGGAAAGTGAATTATTCGGTCATGAAAAAGGTGCTTTTACTGGTGCTGTAAGAACTAAAAAAGGTCGGTTTGAATTGGCGAATAAGGGGACAATTTTTTTAGATGAGATTGGAGAAATTTCTCAAGCTATGCAGGTGAAAATTCTTAGGGTTCTTCAAGAAAAAGAATTTGAACGAATTGGGGGCGATAAAACACTCACAACTGATGTAAGAATCGTTTCTGCAACAAATAAGAATTTACAGCAGGAAATACTAAATAATAATTTTAGAGAAGACCTATTTTACAGATTAAATGTTGTTCCAATTACGCTGCCAACTTTGCGTGAAAGAAGTAATGACATAGGATTGCTAACAATGTACTTTCTAAATAAATCTGCCAAGCGTAATCATCAACCAACTAAAATGATCTCTACAGAAGGAATAGAGCTCCTTAAAAATCATTCGTGGCCGGGAAATATAAGAGAACTTGAAAATCTAATTGAAAGATTATCGGTAATTTCAGATTCTGATGAGATTGATCCAAAATTAATTTCTCTACATCTTAATCCAATATTACATACTTCAAATAATTATGACAATCTTTCACTGGATGATGCTTTATATAATTTAGAAAGAAACTTAATTGTTAAGGCGCTCAAAAAAGCCGATGGAATAAAAAACAGAGCAGCAAAACTGCTGAAAATAAAAACAAGTGCTCTTTATTATAAACTTGAGAAATATGACTTACTTTAAACACAAAAACACTTTATTGATATGATTTCTATTTTAATAAATAAAAACTATTTGCTAACTCTTTTCTTCTTAATTATTCTTGGTTTCAATATTTATGGACAAGAAAATCAAGAAAGAAAATATGAAGAATTAAAACAACAATTAGTTTTAGAAGATCAAAAATTAAATTCACTTAATAATCTGTTGAAACAAAAAACAGATATTATTAGTATTGAAAAATCTAAACCTGATCCAAATGAAGATAAGATTCAAGAACTTCTTTCAAGTACGGCAAATTTAACAAATTCAATTGATCGCTCACAACTTAGAATTAATAAGCTTCTTGAAGAATTTGATTCGATAAAAGCAGAATTATTTGTTATTTACTCAGAGAGAATTGATTCTGTTAATAATTCAAACTTATCGGAAGATGAAAAAAACAAAAGGAATGTTGAGTTAATTGAAAAAAGATTATTAGTGTCTCCTCAAATTGACCTACTTTCATTTCAGCCGGAAAAGGTTGTGAACATCCCATCCTCAGAGGATTCTACTGAACAGAAAATATACAAAGAATATCTAGCATCGGCATTAGATGAAGTTGAAGACAAGCTTACAAGAATTGATGAATTGAAATCTGAGATTGAAAATATCATTACCCTTAATGAAGAATCTTCTTTGTTTTTAGAAGAAGTTGAATTTGATAGCGATATTTACAGTTATACTTCTCCAAATAAAACTGTAACTATTGAAAATGAACCAACTGATACTTATGGAGGGGATCGTTTTGTAAATGCTGAGAATTCACTAAAGACACAAACAACTTCATTTTCAAAAATTTTAAACCAGCTTAAATTGAATTCTGAAATTAAAAGTAAAACTTTCTCTCTTAGCAGCACAAGCCATAAAAGGAATCTGTATGAATTCAAAGAACTAATGGATCAGGTTGAAAAACAACTATCAGATTACAAAATTGTAATCAGAAATAAATTAAAAAACCAATAGTTCTTTGTATGAAGATTTTTTCCCTATTAGCTGCTTGTTTTATATTCTGTTTTTCAAGTCCTATTGATGCTCAATTTAATACTAAGATAAACCTGGAATCCGGGGTATCCTTCGACTTATTAAATGACAGTAACAAAACCAGTTCTATTCACAAAATTTTCGGAAACTTTAAGTACAAAAATAAAAGAGCAAACAGTGAAACATCCCTTTCATTTAAATTTCGTCCTCAATTTTTTGATAACAGTTTTCACTCAATAAAATTAGGAGGAACCGGGACATTTCTTTATAATTCTGATAAAATATTGTGGAAGTCGTATTTATCACTGCTTCATCACAACTATGATCTTTCCTTAATAAGTTCATATTACAGCACCTTTACGTTTATCAATGGAATTGAGTTTGATATACTTAAAGATACTCCTTTTGATTTCTCACTAGGTTATTCGTACCAAGATATAAATTTTGATAACTCTGCAGAGTGGGATATGGTTTTCATGGATAGCAAAATCAATAATTACTATGATCAATATCTTTCGTGGAGTTATGGTCTTTTCGTAGAAAGATATGATTCTGAAAGCAAATTGAAGAATACTGATAAATTGTATAAAACAATTGGCTGGAGATATGGTCCACAGATACAACTACGTTATTTGAAGAGTTTTTTGTTTGACGTTGGATATAAATTCCTGTTTTATAATTCAGATAATCTCGCTAATCCCTCATATGAACATCAAATTAATTTTCTCAGCGGGATTGTCATCAACAAAAAATTTTCCCTCTTCTTATTAATTGATTTTTTCATTGTAAGAACAAAATTAAAAGATGAACTTGATAATTTAGATGAGTATTTATTTATTCCAACGAAAAATGAAAATCAGATTTACATTAAAACTGCTTATAAATTTTCGAAGAAATCATCTGTTTATTTGAAATTCGGTTACTTTCGAGAAAATTTATACTTAGATTCCTCCAAATTAGATGGTTTAAATCTGCTCTTAGGAATAGAATTAAAAATTTAATTTTTTAAGGATTCTACAAAATAATTCAGCCCCATAATTAATGAGGCTGATTATTATCTTTTCAGTCTTCTACAAATATTTGAATTTCTGTTAAGTAATTATTCGGATTTCCTTTGAAGATCATTCCCGGACCTTTGATATAAACTTCTCTCGTAGGTAATTTTGTTTTCAACCCTTTTTCATTCACAAAATTGAAAACTTTTTTATATGATTCTGACAGATTATCGTAAGCTCCTTTATGGATTAATGCAACGCATTTTCCTCCTTTTAATTCGCGAACAGAAATCTC
>JBDLIN010000260.1:0-5484 GCA_039714835.1 Bacteroidota bacterium
TAAAAATAGATATATTTTATCTGCGTAAATCAGTGTCATCAGCGTTCTATCAAAGATTATTTTAGCATCTCCTTTCATTGGAAATATTATCATTTATAGGTATTTTTATATTAAAGTTCATTAATTAAAATCCACAAAATTATTGGTGTAAATATGAAAATTGATTGGAATGATTATCTAAATAAAACAATTAATATTACAATGAAAGAGAATTATGGTGTTGTTTATAATAGTAAAGGCGATGATCAACCGGAATTCTATGAAATTGTTTTTAAAACTGGAAAATTAGAAAAAGTATTTGATGATGGATTGCTTTTAGAAGCAGATCGTGATAACCAGAAATATAATATTTTCGTTCCATATGAGTCAATAAAGTGTGTGGAGATGTTTTAATTGAAATTTAAAATTTTATTTGTTGCTGTTTTTTTATTCTCTTTATCAATACTAGCTAATGATATTGAAATAAAAAGCTTAAAAGTTTATCAAAATAACCAACAAACCTCTTTCCCAATTCTTTTTAAAAATTCTAAAATTACAATCGAGTTTGATATTAAATCTGATTATCAACCAAACTTGGAAATATTATTTGTTTTTTGTGATCAAAATTGGGAACCGTATGAAGATTACATCTTTGCAAACGATCTCTACAACACTGAGCGAAATCTTTGGTTCGAAGTTCTTCCTTTTAGAAGTGATCGTGCTAGATATCATTATAAAGGATCTTTCCCTAATGAAAACGTAAATTTTCCATTTTCTGGTAAATGGCAGTTTTATATAATTGATACAGATGATCCCGATTATTTTTATGAAAGCGGCAAATTTTATGTAATCAATCAAAATGAAGTTCATCTTAAAACATCATTAAAGAGTCAGCGATTAGAAGGTCGTGATGCAGATCCCGCAATTTTTGGACAGATATATAATCTTCGAGTGGCTTTTCAATTACCGGATTCTTTGTTTACTCAGCAAGTTAAAAATATTGAAATAGTTGAAAATCGAAAGATTGAGTATCCAATTATCCTTGATAAATCTTATGATAATCAATGGAGATATTACGAAATTGACGGAGCTAAATCTCTATCCTTTTATGCAAAAGATATACAACCGGGTGGGGAATATCGACAAGCCAACTTGATGAATAAAACAAAATATACACCTCCAAAAGTATATGCAAGATTTGACGGAATTGACATTTCGAGAAAATTCAAACCTAGTGGTAACGATTTTAACGGCGGTTCAAAATTGATGAACTATGAAGATGAATATGCAGAATATATGGATGCTGAATTTAGGTTAAGATTGCCGGATAACTATTATCAAAATATTTTTCTTGTTGGGGCTTTTAATAATTGGAAAATTCTTCCAGAATATTTGATGGAGGAAGATGATGGGTATTTTACCAAAACAATAGAGTTAAAAAGGGGAATCTACGATTATCAATATGTTACAGCTGATTTAATCGATGATTACTATATTGAAAATGAAAGCTGGATTGAACTGGAAGGAAACGATTGGCGAACGAAAAATGAATACTATATTTTCCTTTATTATGATTCACCAGAAATTGGGGGTTATGATAAGATTATTGGTTTTGCACAACTAAAAAGTGGTTTAAAATGAAAGAGATAAAAATTGGTGTTGTTGGTACAGGGCATCTAGGAAAACTTCATACAAAATTGTTAAAACAAGTTAATAATTGTCAACTTGTTGGTGTTTATGATATCGATAATAATGCTGCTAAATCAGCAGCTAAAGAATTTAAAACAGATTCATTCGATAATTTGGATAATCTTTTTGAACAAGCTGATGCACTTTTAATTGCAGCTACAACCAGTTCTCACTATGAAATAGCGAAATTGGCTTTAGAGAATAATGTTCATGTTTTTGTTGAAAAGCCAATCACATCAGAGATTTGGGAAGCAGAGGAATTGGTTAAATTAGCTGATGAGAAAAATTTAAAACTTCAAGTAGGACATATCGAAAGATTTAATCCAGCGTTGATATCACTTGAAAAATTCAACTTAAATCCGATGTTTATTCAGACTGATAGACTTGCTCAGTTCAATCCTCGAGGAACAGATGTTGCAGTTGTTCTGGACTTAATGATTCATGATATTGATATTATCCTAAGTCTTGTGAAAAGTGATGTTAAAAATATTAGTGCCAGCGGTGTAAATGTGGTTTCTGAAAGTCTTGATATTGCTAATGCAAGACTAGAATTTGAGAATGGTGCAGTTGCAAATGTAACAGCAAGTAGAATTTCTCAGAAAAAAATGCGCAAAATGAGAATGTTCCAACGTGATGCTTACATTGCAGTAGACTTTAATTCTGGTCTATCAGAAATCTATAGATTAGTATCGCCCGGTGACAAAAGTCTTGAACATTTCATCACTTTTGGTGAAATGGGTATTGGAGAAAATAGAAAAGCTGTTATTTACGAACAACCTGAACAAAAGGAAGTAAATGCACTTAAGTATGAACAGCAGCTTTTTGTTAATGCAATAATAAAAGATGAAAATCCAGTTGTATCTGGAATTGATGGCCTTAGAGCGCTGAAAGTTGCAGATATGATCATAAAAAAAATTGAAGAGTCACAAATAAAATAGCAGCACGGGATACATAAGAGAAACTTGTGTTGTCATGGTTTTACCAATTGTATAATCGTCATAGTGTGACCATGACGACCGAGAAAATAAAATAGGAGATTACACAGATGTCACGAAATGGTTCGTGACGACCAAGTAAAATAGCTCATATAGATAAGTTAATATTATTAAATTATACTTTCGTTCCCCAATAATTCATCAGAATAGTTATGTAACATTCCTTTTATCAAATCAGTCTTTATATTATATTTATAATTAAAATTTTCCGATACCAAATCTCATCATATGAGAAAAATTGTATTCTTAATATTCTTTATTTCTGCTAATATTTTAGCGCAAGATGTTTTTAGTAATTTTGAGCAAAATACAGCTGATTCTATTCTTACGACTGTTGCTGATACATCTGCCGTAGCTGACTCTATTCAAAATAAGGATGACCTTGATGCAATAGTATATGCTACTGCAACTGATTCTTTATCATTTGATGTGAAAAATAAAAAGATGCATCTCTATGGAGACGGAAACATTAAATATAAAACCACAGAATTAAAAAGTGCCGACATTAGTATTGATTTTGAAACAAGTGACCTAACTGCAATTGGAGTGTTAGATTCTTCTGAGATACCAATAGGAACACCTGTCCTAACAGAAGTAAGTGAAATATATGAAGGGACAGAAATAACTTACAATTTCAAGACTCAGCAAGGTTTTATCTCTATGGCAAAAAATATATCAGGAGATAAAACATACACAGGTGAGAGAGTAAAGAAAGTTGATAAAAATGTTTTCTTTGTAGAAAGCGGTAAGTTCACAACCTGTGATGCTGACACACCTCATTATCACTTTAGTGCAAGTAAAATGAAAGTCATGCAAGGTGATAAAATTGTAGCTAAATGGATCTTTATCAATATCGGTGGTGTACCAATTCCAGTGCCTTTACCTTGGGGAGTATTTCCTAACCGACCAGGAAGAGCTTCAGGCATTATTGCTCCAAATTATGGATTTGAAGGTAGCTTAGGTTATTATCTTCGAAATTTTGGGTACTTTTGGGCTACAAATGATTACATGGACGTAACTCTAACCGGTGATTATTATTTTAAAGGTGGTTACGGAATGCGGAGTCGAGTAAGGTATAAAGATAGATATTCTTATAATGGCAATATAAACGGAGGATTTTCCAAAAGAGTATCTGGGGAATCTGGTGATCCGGATTATTCAGAGAAATTGGCATGGAATATTAACCTGAATCATAATCAGAAACTTACGCCAACGATGCAATTAACAGCGAGGTTACAGTTTTTGTCAAATGATTATCTTACTCTTAACAGTCCAAATCTCAGAGATCGCGTACAAAATGATATTACGTCTAATGCAACGCTTTCAAAGAGATGGGAAGGTTCAGGAACAAATCTAACAATAAACTATAACCGTACACAAAATTTAGAAACTGGTAATATTACTGAGGATTTACCAAGTTTATCATTTTCGAAGAATTTGGCGTATCCATTCCGAAGCTCAAGTACGCAAGGCAAATCTCTTTCATGGTACGAATATATAGGATATTCCTATACTGGAAAGTTTAAAAACAATAGAAAGAAAACAGAAACTGAGAGTTCAATTCATGGAGGTTTAGATCATAGAGTTGCAATATCGGCTTCGCCAAAATTAGGATATTTTAATTTATCCCCAAGCTTTAGTTTCAACTCAAAATGGTATAATAAAAAACAAGTTAGAAGTTTTGAATCCACTATTGATACATCTGGGAATAATATTGATTATTTATTTACTGATGAAGTACATGATCTTAATACAGTTAATACATTTAACTTTAACCTATCGGCATCAACGAAATTATATGGTATCGCTCAACCACAGATGCTGGGTGTTGAAGCTTTCCGTCATACTTTTGAGCCAAGATTGACTTATTCATATCGCCCAGATTTTTCTGAAAATCATTGGGGTTACTATGATACCTATATTGATACTAACGGTAATGAAATTAGATACGATCCATTTGGAAATCAAATATTTGGGGGAGCGAGTTCAGGTGAATCACAAAGATTATCACTGTCATTTGGAAATGCATTTGAAATAAAGACAATTAAAGATCCTACAGATACTACATCCGAATCCCAAAAGGTTAAATTACTTGATCTTGGAATTTCTTCAGGTTATAACTTTGCTGCTGATTCCCTTCAGTTAGACGATGTAAGTATGAATTTCCGAACACAAATAGGAAGTCTATTATCTCTTCATGGTAGCTCAGTTTTATCTCCTTATGTATATCAAAATGGAAGAGAAGTGAATAAAATGTTAATCTCTAACGGACAAGGATTAATAAGATTAACGAGTTTTAATCTTAATCTCTCAACAAGGTTATCTGGGGACCAGTTCACCTCAAAAGATGAAGAAGAAAAAGAAGAAGATGAGTATGAGAATCCAGAAAATATGTTTGGTCAGGATGATCAAAGTGATTACATTGAACTATACAATGAGAATGAACCAGATTTCTCCATTCCTTGGAACCTAAATTTAACTTATAATTTCAACTATACAGATCAAGGTTCCAGTTTTATTAGCAGAAGATCAAACTTGGGATTTGATCTAAGTTTTAGTCTTACCCAAAAGTGGAAGCTTACATTTAGAGGCAGTTATGATATCACAAACAAAAAACTAAATGCTCCACAAGTCACAATCTATCGAGATCTGCATGCATGGGAAGCAAACATGGTTTGGAATCCTATAGGTACGTATAGAGGATTTAGATTTGAAATAAGAATTAAAGCCCCCGAATTTAGAGACTTAAAACTGACGAAATCTAAAGATATTTATGGTGGATTCTAGAAATGCAAAGAAAATACATCATTGATGGTAATAA
>JBDLIN010000261.1:0-5345 GCA_039714835.1 Bacteroidota bacterium
CTTCATCCAAATAGCTGGAATTTGCACGATTGGGGAGAAGTATACTTTGAAGGTATTGGATGGGTTCCGGTTGATCAGTCGTTTGGACTTAATGATTCAGACGATGAAGATGTTCACTGGTTTTTCCTTGGCGGTAATGATGCATATCACTTTATAGTTAATAATGATTATGGGCAGCCTCTTTATCCGGCAAAGATATTTCCACGTAGTGAAACTAATGATTTCCAAAGGGGAGAGGTAGAATGGAAAGGAGGAAACCTCTACTTCGATAAATGGGATTATGATTTTTCTGTTGAGTATTTGGATTGATAATCTTTGAAAATAAAAAACCCTCGCAATTGCGAGGATTTCAAATCAAATATCTAGTATCCCGCCTACATTAAAATTTATCAACCGAAACTAAATGAAGGTTGACTACGGCGGGCAAGCTAAAACTGAATCTTCTTTTTACTATACAGTTAAATTCCATAATTGGATATAATATCCAATTATAAAAAGATAAATATATCTTGACTCTAACTCAACCATTCCTTAAATTCTCTTTATAGCTATAAAATATTATTTATTCCACCTTGAGAGAAACATTCTGAATGAACTTTCTCTTCTCACTTATTGGGCTTCCCACAAGGTAATGCAGATTCAATAAGGCAAATAACTTATTAATAGATTAATATTTGTGTGTTTTCATAATAAACCAGTTGTTATGAAGAAACTATCAATAAATATTTCACTGTTTGTTTTTCTCTTCACATTTATATTAATCATCTTCAGCCCCCGTTCAATTCTATTTTGTCAAACAAGTAATTTGAGGTTTGATCATTTGTCAATTAAAGACGGTTTACCTTCCGATGCCCTAAAATGTGTCATACAGGATCATTTAGGTTTTATTTGGGTTGCCTCAGCGAGTGGGCTCTCCAAATATGATGGATACGAATTTGTAAACTATTATTACAATGAGAACGACACAAACAGCGCTATCAGAAGTAACATAGTTAATATAATGGAAGATTCTGAAGGAGATATTTGGGCCGCAACAAATGGTGGACTTAGTATTTTCTTAAGAGATGAAGATAGGTTTGTTAGCTATACACCTGAAAAAAATAATCCTCATTCTCTCAGTGACAATAGAATAGTGAGGCTTTTTCAAGACTCTGAAGGCAACATGTGGATTGGAACCAGAAGAGGTGGTCTTAATTTTGTTAAAGAAGAATTTTTTAAAAATAAGTCAACTGGATTAAAGTTTCAACACATTAGGTTAGATAAATCAGTTGAAGGATCAGAATGGATCAATGATATACTTGAAGATATTGATAAAAATATTTGGGTATGTTCAAATAATGGATTGATAAAAATTTCTAAAGAAAAGATAGAATTAATTCAACCTATTGAGAGCGAACTATACAATGGAGCGAATCATTTCCGCTGCATTGTAAAGGACTCACAAGGAATTTTCTGGATTGGAACAGATCGAAATGGAATTGCTAGATTTAATCATAGCACAAATGTATTCAACTTTTATCCTTTTGGTGATAGACCTATTCACCACTATTCCTATTCCCCGAATAGAATAATGTCACTTCTACTAAATGGAGATGAGTATTTATTTGCTGGACCGATCGATGGAAGTAATACAGGTATTATTAGATTTAATAGAAATACAAAAGAGTATTATGTGTTCAATCATAATCCTTTTGATCCAAATAGTGTTGCCTATAGTAATGTTTATGTTCGATCAATAATTGAAGATAATATTGGAAACATATGGTTTACTCAAAATGAGGGTAAGCTTAATATAATACATAAACGAAAAAACCTGTTTCAATACTATAGAAAATATACAGAGAAGAGGAATGAAATTATATTTTCTAGAGAAACGAGAATGATAGAAACTAAAGATGGTAAAATATGGTTTGCATCAGAAAATGGTCTTTTTCAATACTGGCCAGATGAAAACCGTTTTGAAAAGATTGAGGCGATTAACCAAACTGACGAATGTACATTAAACGATAAATGTTGGAAAATAGTAGAAGATAAAGATGGTAATTTATGGACTGGGGGGCATAATCAAAAACTACGGAAGTATAATCCAGTCACAAGAGAGATTACGTGTCTAAATAAAAAAATCAAATTAAATAATCCTGATATTCACAGTATTCTAGCTGATAAAAGTGGTAATATGTGGTTCGGCACATGGATGGGGGGAGTGGATATGTTTAATGCGAAAACGAATAAAATAGTAAATTATAAATTCAGAACAAAAAATGTGGAGCACTATGTTGAGGATATGATATTGGAAATTTGTGAAGATAGTTCAAATTCAATTTGGATAGCTCCTAATATTGATCAATTATACAAACTTGACAAAAATACGGGGAATGTAAAAAGAATCAACTTTCCTAGGGGAATAGGTTTTAACTGTGATCTTTTTGTAGATAGCAAAAACCGACTTTGGGTAGGTATGAAAATGGGGGGTATATTTTTATTCAATACTGAAGATGATAGCTATCGAAGGATAAATACTGATCATGGATTGCCAAGCAATAACTTTGTTACTGGATTTTCGGAAGACATTTATGGGAACATTTATTGTTGTACTGATAGTTATTTAATTAAATTAAATAAAAATGCTCAACTTGAAAGATATTATAATATTGCGACAGAAGATGAGGATTTGTATCAAACTTACTATATTAAAAGAACCAAGGAATTATATATTATTTCTGATAAAGGATTTTATAGATTTTTTGCAGATAGCTTAAAACCAAATCTGCTTTCCCCTAAAATGGTTTTAACCGACATAAAATTGATGGATAAATCCTTAGAGATTAATGAAGATTCACCTCTTAAATCTCATATAAATGTAGCAAAAGAGATCGTGCTTGAACATTGGCAGCATGACATTACTATTCAATATGCCGGTATCCACTATGTAAGCCCTAGCGAAAACAAGTACAAATATATGCTCGAAAACTATGACCCCCATTGGAGAAATGCGGGCAAAAAAAGAGAGGCCACATATACAAATCTTGAGCATGGTCAATATACATTTAAAGTTCTCGGCTCCAACTCTGATGGTATCTGGGCAACAGAACCAGCAAAACTTTCAATAATTATTAATACTCCTTGGTGGCTTACATGGTGGGCTTACTTAATTTATGTGTTAGTTTTTATTACCATTTTATGGTATTTGTATCTCCTCCAAAGAAAAAGATTAAGAATCATACATGATCTGGAAATGAAAGAATTTGAAACTGTGAAACTAAAAGAAGTTGATCAGATGAAATCCAAATTCTTTGCTAACATTTCACATGAGTTTCGAACTCCGCTGACATTAATTAAAGGACCAGTAGAAAGGTTGCTAGATAATGAGAAAGTAGATGATCCAAAGAAGATCTACAGAATGATAAAAAGGAACTCTGAAAGATTATTAAATCTGATAAATGAATTATTGGATCTTTCAAAGTTAGAATCTGGCAAAATGAAACTTAGTTCACAAAGAGCTGATATTGTATCTTTTACAAAAGGTATTGCGATGTCATTTGAATCGTTGGCTGAGAAAAAGGATATTCAAATAAGTATTACGTCCTCAAGTAATTTGATTGAACTTTACTTTGATAAAGAGAAGATGCAGCAGATATTAGCAAATCTTCTTTCCAACGCTTTTAAGTTTACACCGAATGGAGGTAAAATAACTGTTAATATTGAAGAAAAAATAATTGATCGAAACATATATATTAAAATTACTGATAATGGTATAGGTATACCACAGCAAGAACTACCAAAAATATTTGATCGCTTTTATCAAATAGTAAATTCAAATGCTGAAGAAATTGAAGGAACAGGAATAGGACTATCGCTTGTAAAAGAACTTGTTGAAATACATCATGGGAAAATTACAGTCGAAAGTGAGGAAGGAAACCTGCCTGCCGGTCAGTCTGCCGACAAGGCAGGAGGTACCGCCTTTACTTTAAGTTTCCCGATTGGTAGTAAACACCTAAAAGATGAAGAGATGATATATAATGATTTGGAATTAAAATTTCGAGATGATGAAGATAACGAAGCATTAATTATATCAACAGGTATGGAAGAAGAAAAGCCATTAATTTTAATCGTTGAGGATAACAAAGATGTGAGGGATTTTATAAAGACTATACTTGAAAATGAATACAAATTGTATGAAGCGGAAGATGGTGAAGATGGTTATCAAAAAGCTGTGGAATATATGCCAGATTTGATAGTCAGTGATATAATGATGCCTAAAATGTCTGGAGATAATTTGTGTGCAAAATTAAAGAAGAATCAGATCACATCTCACATACCGATAATACTTTTAACTGCAAAATCATCCGGCGAAGATAGGATCAATGGACTGGAAATAGGAGCTGATGATTATTTAATAAAGCCATTCAATGACAAAGAGCTTCTCGCAAGAATGAACAATTTGATAGTTCAGAGAAGAAATCTGAGAGAAAAATATTTAAAAGAGGCTGAAATTCATCCTACTGAAGTTGCGGTTACGTCGATTGATAAAATATTCATTGAGAGAATGATAAAGATTGTCGAAGAGAACATATCTAATCCAGTTTTTAGTGTCGGACAATTAGCCGATGATATTTTTGTAAGCCGTTCGCAGCTTTATAGAAAATTTTCTTCCGTACTTGGTGAAAAACCTAATGACTTTATTAGAAAATACAGAATTAAGAGAGCGGCTGATCTAATAAAGCAAAATTTTGGAAACATAACTGATGTTGCTTACGAAGTAGGATTTGATAGTTTATCATATTTTTCAAGATGTTTTAAGAAAATTTATAAGCAGTCTCCGCATGAATATGAGAAAAATCATCTAAATCATAAACAGAAGTAAAACTTACTGATAACCATTGTATTTTCTCTTAATATTTGAGTTAATAACAACACTACCTCCAAGATGCAACAAGATTACAAGTTTTTGCAACGGAAGTGCAAGAATATTCTTCCCTAATATCTTATAATTAGATTATATCAATCAACATGTTTGGGGGAGAACATGAAAACTTTAATAGTAGTTATTTTATTTTCGTTTTATTGCGAAGTACTATCTCAAACTGATTATCAAAAGATAATCAATAATAGTGATAATCTAGAAAAAAGACTGAATTCTGATTCAGCTTTTAAGAACCTGCATAAGCATCCATTAAAACCAGACAATTTTCTAAACTCGGATTTTGAAAAAAGAATATGCAAGGCTATCCCCAACAATGGACCAAAAACAGTAGAATTTATCCATCAAAAATGGGATAGTTCTAATTGGATCAATACTGTAAAAGAAACATCAATATACGATGATAACCATAATTTGGTTGAAT
>JBDLIN010000262.1:0-5309 GCA_039714835.1 Bacteroidota bacterium
CTCTTCAGCTTGTTTAATTACACTGTAATATTTTTTTGAAGCAAAAAGATGCTTGATTGATATTTTAAGTTTAAAATTTCATATCTTAAATTATTGGGAAAGCTTTTTATTAGTAATGAGGGAATAGAACATATTAATTGATCAGTAAAATATACAACTATACTTTAATTTCTAATCTATCAATAAAAAAGGAGGACCTATGGAAAACATTATTAATGATGTTACTCAATTAATTGGAAGTTATGTTCCTAATCTATTAGGTGCAATAGCTATTTTAGTAATCGGTTGGATTGTTGCTTCAATTATTTCCAAAGTTGTTAAGAGTATTCTCAAAAAAACTGATCTCGACAATAAAATTGCTGAAAAATTAAACGCCGACCAAGATTCAAAACCATTTCAACTTGAAAACTCAATTTCAAAGGGAGTGTTTTGGTTTTTAATGCTATTTGTTTTAGTAGCTTTTTTTCAAGCACTTCAACTCACAATTATTACAGAACCTTTAAATAATCTTTTAGATCAAGTGCTTAGTTATCTTCCACAAGTATTAGGAGCTGGCGCACTCTTCTTAATTGCATGGTTACTAGCTACTATTCTTAGAAAGTTAATTGTAACAGGTTTGAATGCACTCAAAGTTGATGAGAAAGTAGGAGAAAAAACTGATGCAAAAAATGTTTCAATTTCAAAATCTTTAGGTGATATAGCTTATTGGTTAGTCTTTCTAATATTTTTACCTGGAATACTAGGAGCTCTTAATTTAGGTGGTTTGCTCGAACCTATTCAAGGAATGTTGAACAAGATTCTAGATTTCTTACCAAATATACTTACTGCAGCTATTATTTTAATAGTTGGTTGGTTTGTTGCAAAAATTGTACGCCAAATTATAATAAGTTTGTTAAATGCTGTCGGACTTGATAAACTTGGTGAGAAAGTTGGTATTTCAAATGTTTTAGGTAACCTAAATTTATCTTCCCTTATTGGATTAGTGGTTTATATTATAATTTTAATACCAATAATTGTTGCTAGTTTAAATGCACTACAATTGGAAGCAATTACGACACCAGCTAGCAATATGTTAAATCAGTTTTTAGAAACTATCCCAAATATATTTGCTGCTACAGTTATTTTAGGAATATCGTTTATTATTGCCAAAGTACTCTCTGGTTTTGTTGAAAATCTACTAAGCGGTTTAGGTTTCGATAATTTATTTGTTAAACTAGGTTTACAAAAAGTTACTTCAGAAGATTCAAATACACCTTCAAGTGTGGTAGGTTTCTTAGTGCTGATAACTATGATGCTGTTTGCATTTATTGAAGCATTTAATACTCTAGGATTTTCTACTTTGTCTGATATTGTATCGCAGATAACTAATCTGGGTGGACATATTTTATTTGGTCTTGTGATACTTGGGCTTGGATTATATTTTGCAAATATAGCTGACAATACAATAAAGGTAGGCAATTTCTCAAATGCTTCGACAATTGCTTTAGTTGCTAGAGTTGCAATAATAATTCTTGCTAGTGCAATGGCTCTAAGACATATGGGCTTAGCAAATGAAATTATAAATATGGCGTTTGGATTAATTCTTGGTGCAGTTGCAATTGCTGCTGCAATAGCTTTTGGTATTGGCGGAAGGGATATTGCTGCTAAAAAACTACAAGACTGGAATGAGTCTTTACAAAAATAATTTATTAATTCTGCAACTGAATATTTAAAGCTGTCATGGTCTGACCATGACAGCCTATATAAGAATATCTTTTATGGTTTTTTCTTAAACAAATTCTGAAGTAGGTTTTTAGCTTCTTCCTCTAATTTCTTTTTAGCTTCTTCCTCTTGCTTTTTTATCTCTTCTTGGAGTTTTCTTTCAGCTTCTTTTTTAAGTGAATCAGCATAAGCTTCTGCTTGTTTTTTGGCTTCCTCTTCAGCTTGTTTAATTGCACTGCTAGCTACATCAGAGACAACATCTTCAGCAGATGTAGAAACTTTTGGTTTATCAATTGTACCACCAATTTTTGCATTTACTTTAATTTTATCAGCAGTTACTACATTAACATCCTTGCCCAATAAACTGCTTATTGCTTTGTTAGCCTGGTTTTTAAATTTACCCGCAGGCACATCTACTTCCATTACATAGTCGAGTGATTGGTCAATTCCATTTGAGCCAACAAGAGTTATATCATACTCACCAACTTTATATTTTATTGGGGACAAATAAAATCTTCCATTCGTAATTCTATATTTTGGTTTCACATTCTGTAATTTTGGATTAGATAATTCGCTAATGTTTAGCATACTGCCCAGTGTTGTGAAAGGTTTATAGTTTTTTATTTCTGCTCTTTTCAAATTTAAAATTCCAGTACTGTTAAAGTTATTCCATACCGGTCTTAGATTTTCATCCAATGTTGAAGTAAGCTCCATTTTTGCACCAAAATTTCCATTAACATATTTTGCAATCGGTGCAAACATTGAAACGGAAACGAATGAATCATAGGTCTTTCTTATGTTAAAATTATTTACCGAAAGTTTGAATGAGATTTCTGGTACAGATTTTTCACTTCTTTTAATGTATGTACCGTTTGCAACCATACTTCCACCAAGTAAATTCATCCTCAAACCTTTCATGGTTAGTTTTTTGTCTTTAATTAGAATTTGACCTTTAGCGTTTTTTATATCCAGATTATCATATATCAATCGGTTAAAACTTGCAGTCATAGTTAAATCCAAATTTCCCGGGATTTCCACAGCACTTACTTGCTGTTCTTTTTTATCAACTGTCTTCCCTTCTTCTGCCTCACCTTCTGTTAAAAATGGATTAACATTTAAATATTTTGATGATATTTTTAGGTTACCTAATAATATTCCATCACTTAAGGTATAGGGTATTAAGTTCCTAAGTGAGCCTGCTGCCTTGAGATCACTTTCACCAATTTTCATTTCCATATTATTCAGTTTGAAATATTTTGGAGTAAGTGTCAACGAGGCAGATGAAATATTGACTTCATCCGGCAAATCATTACTTTGATAAACGATATCCTTAAATTTCATTTCCCCTTTGGCATCAATATCTTCATAGTTATTATCCTCTTCAGAGGGTAAGATTCCTTTCGCTTCCATATCAGCTTGAATTGTACCTTCCAGTTTTGATATATCATTGAGAGCAAATGCACTCTTAATATTATTTAAATCAACAACTCCTCTCATGTTGGCTTCAATGTACGTTTTGGAGATAGGATTTTTCAGTAATAGTTTCATATCGAAAGGATCCTCTCCAAGTTCAACATGCAGATTCTGTAGATCGATAATTGTATTATCAGCTACTCCTCCAGGATTCTTAACTGCCAATTTCATATTCACATTACTAACAGGCATTGGTAAATCAGGATACTGGAATTTTCCTTCCATAACATTCAGATTTAGATTAAATGATGGAATATTGTTGGGATTTAATATCCCTTTTACATTCCCTTTTAGTTCCATCTTCCCGGAGGATTTAATATCCTCAAAATCCTTCGAATAAATTGCCGGGATTAAGGAAATAATATCCTTAAACTCAGTTCTAGCTGCTGCAAAATTTAGGTTAATATCTATATCTTCTCCCGGCATAGCAATTGAACCATCAAAATTTAGTAGGAGATTATTCAATCTTAACTGATTATCTTTAAGTGTCAATTTAAGATTGGGAACATTGACTTGTAAATTCATATCAAGTTCTGTGTTAACTCTGTTTAAATAACTAACTCCGCCAGATTTGTACGTTAGTTCATCAATTGTTGTTCGTGTCTCGAGGAGAAAATCATCGCTGCTGAATTCCCCTGCTCCTTTGTGATTAAGATTGTTGACAACAACAACCATATCTTGATTCTTATCAATTAATGCCAGCATTCCATTGGTAATTGAATAGTTTTCCATGGCTACATTGAATGAACTCGCTGTCGTATCCTTTGCTTCTCTTGCTTCTTCAGTTGATTCCTGAGTTGATTCCTTCATAATATTATAATTAGCAGTACCGTCTTTTAAGACTAGCACCATTATCCGAGGAGAATTTAGAGAAACGGATTTAATTTTAATTTCATCACCGAAGACTACGCTCATTAAATCTATTGTTGTACTAATCGAGCCGGCACTCAGAAGAGTATCTCCTTCAAATGGTTTCTGGTTAACAACAGATAAGTCATTTATATTCAATGAAAAATTCGGGAAGTTAGAAAAAAGATTTAAACCTACATCTTGAAAATCAACTGTCGCATTTAAGTTTTTATTGGCTTCTTCTTTAACTAATTCTTCAATCTCACCTTTGAATAAAATTGGTATCACAATCATCAATGCTAGAACAACGATTAAAATAACTCCAACTATTTTTAGTGCTTTTTTCATTTTTATGCTCTCTAATTTGAAAGTTAATTTTTCTTTTACTACTTCAAATTAGTAAAATAAGCAGTAACTTTTATTCTTATTTTTTAAAAAAATAATTTCCTAATAAATATATTCATGAATTAACTACTAATGCGATAAACAACGAACTAATAACTATGGAAAATGAAAATCGAACAAAAAGAGATCTCACATTTAGTTTCTGGGCAACTAACTTTTATGCAATAATCTTGGTTTTACCAATTTTCATTATTTTATTTTTCATGTATTCTTTCATCTGGGAGAATCCGGTAATTTCTTTCAAATATCCTTATTGGATTATTTACATAATGGGTGTTGTTGTACATGAATTGATTCATGGCTTTTTCGCTATGAAATTCACTACACAAGGGATTAAAAGCATTAAGTTTGGATTTGCGTGGAAGTCATTAACGCCCTACTGTCATTGTAAGGAAGCACTAACAGTAAAAAATTATCGTATTGTTTTAATGTCACCATTAATTATTTTAGGAATTATACCAGTTCTAATCGGTTTACTTATAGGACAAAATGAAATATATGGTTTTGGAATATTATTCACTTTATTGGCTGGAGGTGATTTGCTAATATTTTGGAAATTACGAAAAGAAAATCAAAACTCTTTAGTGCTAGATAGTCCGGATAAGTGTGGTTGTGAGATTTATGAAGCACAAAAGCAAACCAAAAAATAATTGCTCACGGAAGTAAAGATTTTCTTAAGTTATTTTTATACTAATATTTTATTCTTGTCTACCTAAATTTTAGAAATAATATCTTTTGATTTTCAAAATTTTTATGTGGAGTACTAATGAGTGAAAAACAAAACTGTGCTGATTGCGCTTTTAGAAAGAAATATGATGATAATCCAAAATCATTTTTGGGCAGAATTTGGAGATGGCATGCTGGATGGTGTCCTGGATGGA
>JBDLIN010000263.1:0-5247 GCA_039714835.1 Bacteroidota bacterium
TTAAATCTGACATGGTTTTGGGATTAGGGACTGGTTCAACTTTTAACTTTGTACTTGAAATATTATCAGAGAAAGTTAAAAGTGGTGAGATTAAAGATGTTATCGGAATTTCAACATCAACTCAAACTTTAGAATTAGCCAGAAAATTAAATTTCCCAATTGGAAAATTTTCAGATCATCCCAAAATTGATCTTACAATTGATGGTGCGGATGAAGTAGATGAGAAGCTTAATGTCATTAAGGGGGGTGGGGGAGCTTTACTTCACGAGAAGATAATTGCACAAGCTAGTAAAAAGGTTATTATTGTTGTCGATCAGTCAAAGGTTTCAAAATATCTTGGGGAAAAATGGGCAGTTCCAATTGAGGTGATACAAAAAGCTTCTGTATCTGAGTCAGAGTATCTAAAATCTATTGGAGCTTCAGTTGAATTGAGAAAAACTGAGAATAATAATTTCATTACTGATGAAGGAAATTACATTCTTGATGCAGACTTTGGTGTAATTAAAAATCCTAAAAAGTTAGCTAAAAAACTCAATAAGCGCGCTGGAATAGTGGAACACGGTCTTTTTGTTAATATGGTTGATCATGTGATCGTTGCTTCTGATAAGGATATACAAATTCTAACCAAGTAATTCTATTTTTTCTTTAATATTATCTCTACATAAACGGGAAGATGATCCGAAGGATATCTGCAATCTTTCGAATCACTTAACACTGCATATTTCAGCACGTCAATATTTCCTTTGCTAACGAAAATATAATCGATTCTTCTGATTACAGGTTCATTAAAATTAAAGCCATTATAAGTCCCACTTGGTCCAAACGCAACTTTACTGGAAGTCTTGCTATCAGTTAATTCATTTGATAAATATTGGATCGCTTCGTTTTCCGGTTCGAGATTCAGATCACCCATAAACACAACAGGATAACCCTTTTGGTTTAATTTTTTGATTTTCTCAATAATCAATTTGGTACTGTTGCTTCTTGCTTCAACACCTCTGTGATCAAAATGTGTATTAAATATCCATAATTTTTCTTTTGTTGCTTGATCTTCGAAAAGACCGTAAGTACAAATTCTATTCAGTGAAGCATCCCATCCTTTTGATGGAACATCCGGAGTTTCAGATAACCAAAAACTGGAATGCATAATTGGTCTAAATTTTTCTGAATTATAAAAAACCGCACAAAACTCTCCTTCTTTTTTGCCATCATCTCTTCCAATCCCAATGTAATTGTATACTGAAAGTGAACTATCTAAAAAAGAGATTTGATGAGCTAAACCTTCTTGCGTTCCCCAAAAATCGGGTTCGAAAAACTTTATTTGGTCCGTGAGAAAATCTTTTCTATTATCCCAGCGGTTATCGCCGTCTTTCGGATTATCATAACGAATGTTATATGTAATTACTTTGATCGATTGAGCGGAAATGTTATTGAGTATTCCGATCACTATCAACAACATTATTAGTATCTTGGACATTAATTTCCCCATTAAAGATAGATGATAAAAAGTATAACAAAAATTAAATAAAATTAATGAGTTTTTTAACGTAATTGCAATTTCAAATGTGATTATTTTAGCTATTGAAATTATTGGATGATCTTTATAAATTTGCCGGACTAAAAAAATAAATCAAATGTTATGAAAATTTCAGTATCAAATTTAACAAAGAAATACGGTTCACAAAGAGCAGTTGATAATATCTCATTTGAAGTTAAAACAGGTGAAGTATTAGGTTTTCTTGGTCCTAATGGAGCAGGTAAAACAACAACAATGAAAATAATTACTTGTTTTATGGCACCTTCTGATGGTGATATAAAAGTTGGTGATTATTCAATTTTAGAACATCCTGAGAAAGTAAAGAAAAATATTGGATATCTTCCCGAAAACAATCCGCTTTATGAAGATATGCCTGTATTAGAGTATTTGGAATATGTTGCTGAACTTCAAGGAGTTCCTAAAGAAAAAATCCAAAATCGTGTTGCTGAAATGGTTGTTTTGACAGGCTTGAATATTGAGAAACATAAAAAAATTGGTGAACTGTCAAAAGGATATCGTCAAAGAGTTGGATTAGCTCAGGCAATGATACATGATCCGGAGATTTTAATCCTTGATGAACCAACAACCGGTCTTGATCCTAATCAAATTATTGAAATTAGAAAATTAATAAGAGAATTAGGAAGAAGTAAAACAGTTATCCTTAGTACACATATTCTTTCGGAAGTAGAAGCAACTTGTGATAGAATATTAATTATCAATGATGGTAAGATTGTTGCTGATGGAACTGCTGATGTGCTAAAACAGCAGGCAGAGGGAGAAGAAATGCTCCGTGTACAGATTTCCGAAGCACCAAGCATAGATGAAGTTGTATCATCACTTATGGAACTTGAAAAAGTGATAATGGTTGATTCGATGAAAGATCTTGAAAATGGATTAATGGTCAACTGTAAGAATAGTCACGAAACACGCAAAGATATTTTTAATCATTGTGTCTCAAAAAATTGGATTCTAACAGAAATGACACCTATCGAAACAAAACTAGAAGATATATTTAGAGAATTAACAACTAATTGATTTAACTATGAATAAAATTTGGACAATATCAAAACGCGAATTAAAATCATTTTTTGATTCACTCATCGCTTATATTTTAATAATCGTATTTCTTGGATTAAGCGGATTTTTTACATGGCTTTATGGGTCTGATGTCTTTTTTATTGGGCAAGCAACACTACAGCCATTTTTCTCAATTGCCTATTGGACACTTTTCTTCTTTATTCCAGCATTAACAATGAGAATGATCTCCGATGAAAAGAAAACAGGAACAATTGAGTTACTATTCACAAAACCCATTTCAGATTGGCAGCTAGTTTTAGGTAAGTTTTTAGCAAGTCTTGAATTAATTGGAATTGCATTGTTATTCTCACTTCCATATTATATTTCAATCTCAATGATTGGACCAATTGATCATGGTGCTGTTTGGTCAGGTTATTTTGGAATGATGCTTATGAGTACAGCACTTATTGGAGTTGGATTATTTGCTAGTAGTGTAACCAACAGTCAAATTGTTGCGTTTCTACTCGCTTTATTTATTGGTGTGTTTTTCTTGATCATCTTTGATGTACTTGCAAATAGTTTTACTGGTATTACTGGACAGTTATTTAACTATTTTAGTTTATCAAATCATTATGGTTCAATATCTCGAGGTGTGATTGATTCACGTGATTTATTGTACTTCTTATCAATATCCTTTTTAGGATTATACCTTGCACAATCTGTCCTTTCAAAAAGAAATATAGTAGAGTAAAATAGATATGTTAACACAAAAAAAATTACGATCACAGATTTTATTAGTTTTAGCGATTGTTGTGCTAATCAATTTAGTTGGTGATAAAGTATTCTTTAGATTGGATTTTACTGAAGATCAACGTTACAGCTTAAGTAAAGCAACGTTAGATATTCTAGAGGATCTAAATGAACCGGTTACTGTAACAGCATATTTTACAGAAGATTTACAACCAGATATAGCTAAGGTTAGACAAGATTTCCGTGAAATGCTTATTGAATATGGAAGCAATTCAGATGGAATGGTAGTTTACGAGTTTATCAATCCCAATGAAGATCAAGAGACTGAGATGAAAGCTCAACAAAGCGGGATCCGCCCAATTATGATAAATGTTAGAGAGCGGGATCAAGTTAAACAGCAGAGAGCTTATCTTGGTGCAACTGTTGAACTTGGTGATAAAAAGGAAGTAATTCCTCTTATTCAACCCGGTGCTGCAATGGAGTTTGCATTATCATCAAGTATCAAAAAGATTTCTGCCATTGATAAACCAACCATTGGCTTTCTACAAGGAAATGGTGAACCTGCATTAGCTGCAATGCAGGAAGTTTCAGCGGCTCTTTCGGTAATGTATAATGTGGACACATTAAGTTTGGATTTTAATAGAGGTGTTCCAGAGAAAATTAGTACTGTTGCTGTTATTGCTTCTAAAGACTCAGTCCAAGAATATGTAACAAATCACTTGGATGAGTTTCTTGCTCGTGGTGGAAAATTATTAATAACAATTATGAATGTTAAAAGTGATCTTCAAACTGCTAGATTAGAAGCGCTTCCTAATGGTTTAACAAATTGGCTTAAAACTAAGGGACTTGAAATTCAAGAGAATATCTTAGTTGATAATAATTGCGGTAATATTATGGTGAGACAGCAGCAGGGAATATTCACAATGAATACTCCGGTCAAATTCCCTTATCTGCCGATCATTACAAATTTTGCTGACCATCCTATTACTGAAGGATTGGAATCTGTGATGCTGCCATTCTCAAGCACAATAAATTTAGCACCGGTTGATACATCTGTATTTATGATACCCTTAGCATTTAGTTCTGAAATTTCTGGTACAGAAATGCTGCCGCTCTCATTTGATATTCAGAAACAGTGGAGCCAACGTGATTTTACACAGAGTTCACTACCTGTTGCTGTAGCACTTGATGGAAAATTAGCTGGTGATATGAATTCGAGAATGGTTGTTTTCAGTTGTGGTGATTTTGCAGTTAACGGAGAAGGGGAGCAGGCTCAGCAGTTGCAGCCTGATAATGTAAGTCTTCTTGTTAATTCAATTGATTGGCTCTCAGATGATACCGGACTAATTGAATTGAGGACAAAGGGGATTTCAGCCAGACCAATAGATCCGGCTCTTGAAGATGGTACTAAAAGTATAATAAAATATGTAAACTTTATTCTGCCAATTCTATTAATAGTTGCATATGGAGTTTATAGAGCACAAATGAGAAGAAGAAAAAGAAATAACATTAAGTCTATAGATTATGTCAAATAAAAATTTAATTATAGTTTTTGCAGTATTGTTAATTGCAGCAGCAATTATTTATTTCCCATCCGGAGATAAGACCGAAAGAACATTTAAAACTAATTTAGTAGAAGTTGATACATCTGCTATATCCGAAATTGTAATTTCTCCAAAATCAATGAATGGTGAATCATTTAAGATTTTCAAAGCAGATAACCAATGGAATGTTACACTCGCTAGTGGAAAAACTGCAATCGTTCCAAAAGATAAAGCTGAGCGATTAATTGATCAAATAATGACAATTAAACCTCTAAGACTTGCTGGACGAAGTAAATCTAAATGGTCAGAATTTGAAGTTGATTCTTCAGCTACTCGTGTAATTGTGAAAGAAGGGAATAGCACAACATTAGATATAATGATTGGAAAATTCTTATTCCA
>JBDLIN010000264.1:0-5232 GCA_039714835.1 Bacteroidota bacterium
AAGTAATGTAAAATTATTGTCAGATTTAGTATTGACAACTTCACAAAAAAATCCAACAAATAAGTTGGATTTTTTGATTAAGTCATAAGCTTCAAAAAGTTATTTTTTTGACAGGATTACTTCTACTGGTGGAAGAATAGGATAATCATCACAATCTCCTGGATAAGTGTTTACCATCTTATCTTTATTAACTTCATAAAATTTTTTGGGAACATAAAGTGTTTGCCATTCACCTGTTTTTTTATTTAAACTGCAAATTGGGACAGTTTCAGGGCCTTTTATATCGATTGGAGGCCCTTTCAATTCAAAAGAAGTTAAATCAATAATTTCATCTACTTGCTCACAGTTCGTGAAAATAAAAAGAGACAAGATCAGTAAATAAATAAGTTTTTTCATGATATGAGGGGGTTTAATTTTTATATTAATTACTCTTTTTATGAAGAGTTTCACAATATAAAAGTACATCATATATAAAAATTATTTGTCACACTTAAGTAAGTGTTATGTAAAATTATTGTCAGCTTTTTAGGTGAAGTTCGATGGTTTATACTTTCGGTTGAAATCTATATCCAATCCCACTAACACTAATTATATGCTTGGGGTCTGAAGGTGTTTCTTCTACTTTTTTCCTTATATCAAGTATGAAATTGTCAACCGTTCTTGTTGAAGGCATTACGTTGTATCCCCATACTTCATTTAATAGATCATGCCGGTGGACCACTTCTCCCGAATGTCTTATAAAATATTCCATGATCGCAAATTCTTTAACGGTAAACTTTATTTCTTCTCCGTTTACAAATGCCTGCATTTTTTTAAAATCAATGGTAACATTTCCAAAAGAGTAGTTCTCTAATTCTTTTTTATCGGGATATGCCCTTCTTATTACGGCTCTTATTCTTGCGAGTAATTCAGAAAGGCTGAAAGGTTTTGTAATATAATCATCGGCACCATAATCCAGGCCGGATACCATGTCCATCTCAGAACTTCTTGCGGTAAGCATTACAATGGGCAGAAGCGGTTTCTCCTTTTTTATTCTCTTGCAAATATCAAATCCATTCATTCCCGGTAGCATAATATCAAGGATCAATAGATCAAAATTATTATTAGAAGCTAAATTAAATCCGTCTGTTCCATTCGAAGCTGTTGTAACTTTATAACCTTCAGCTATCAGGTTGTCTTGCAATCCCATAAGGATACTAAGGTCGTCTTCCACTACCAGAATATGTTTTTTTCTATTCATAATATGCCCGTATTATAGTTTTAAAACAATGATAAATTTACTTCCTTTATTCAAAGTACTTTCCACAAGTAATTTTCCGTTTTGAGCTTCAATAATATCCTTGCTTACTGTAAGTCCCAATCCGGTTCCACTTACAGTTTCATTTTTTTTCGAGTTAACCCTGTAGAATTTTTCAAAAATTAAATGGAGTTTTTCTTCAGGGATACCAATTCCAAAATCCTCAACTTCAATAAATGCCTTTTCACCTTTTTTAAATAAACGCACGATCAATTTTTTATCCTTAGGAGAATATTTTATTGCATTACTGATCAGATTTGACAGAACTTGTTTAATACCTTCAGGATCCACAGCAGCTCTAACATTTTCCTGAAGATCAAGTATTACCTCAAATTTATTTATTTCCAACCAATAGTTCATTTCCTCCATAGTTGCATTAACAATATCCAAAAGATCATATTCCTTTAAATTGTATATTAATTTATCATTTTCCTTTCTTGAAAAATCCAGGATATTGTTGATCATACGTTTCAATTTTTCACTTTCCTTTACAATGATATGCGCATATTTTTTTAGATCTTTTTTACTTTTAACCCTATCCAGCAAAATAGAATCGGCGAACATATTTATGGAAGTGAGTGGCGTTTTAAGTTCATGGGTTACATTAGAAACAAAATCAGCTCTCATTCTCTCCATACGCTTATTCCTGTTTACGTCCCGGATCAATAAAAATAAACCTAAGATCATCGCACTAATTAATAAGAATACACCAATACCGGCAGAAAGTTTTCTTCTAAACACAGTCTCTTCTACAATGTGCCTGTCTTTTAATGACACGTGAATCATACTATTATTAAAATATGGTGAGAATTCAGTAATAGTAGTTAATTCGTTATTTTGCAGGTGATTACTGTCTTTTTTTCTAACTGTTTTAATATTGTAATCAAATTTTGTTTGCTTAAATGATGGGTTTTCAATTACTTTTGAAAAGAGATCATCAAGTATAATTATAAACCCTATGGAGCTTACGTTTTTATGTAGCAGCATCAATTCCTCAGCATTATCTTTTGGTTTTAAAACATACATTTCTCCTATACGACCTGAGTGATCTACATTTTCTACATCATCCTTCATTTCCTTCATGGTTTCCCCATAATTTTTCACATCAGTTAACTGACCGACAACCAATTCGGTCAATCTTTCGATCTCAAGGATCTTTTCATCCTTTTTAGATTGTTCTGCCCAATTGGAAATTTCTTTTAAAAGATTGGAAGTACTTTCGATAAGGGGAATTTCTCCGTTTATCAGGTTATTTAGAAATAAAATTATAAGATCACGAGTTTCTGCATAGTTCATAGAATTATTCAATTGCAATAACTGTTTCATTGAAAAATAGGCGTAAGGGAATCCGTAATCACTTATGGAAGACTTAAAATTGTTAATTATTAACCTATAATATTCAAATGCTCTTTTTTTATCTTCTTGCTTAATGCACAATCTTGCAATAGCATTGTAAACAGTTGCAGAATCTGAGTGATTCTTTGCACCCGATAAGGATCTTAAATAGTTATTTTCAGCACTTTTATAATCGTTAAGTACAAATTCATAATGCTCAGCTATTTTTAATTTTTCTTTGAACTTATTGGGCTTCTTTTCAATATTGATTTGAAAAGTAGTTTGTACAAAATGAGGTTTTATAAAGGTTGCATTTGAATCAATTATAATATGATTTTTTACTCCTTCTATTGGTTGTATTGAGTTATTTTTGATATTGTTTTCAAGTTCTGACCCTAATTTTTCCAGTTCTTTTTGAAACGCAACAGCAAAAAGTTCGGTAATGGATCTTTCTTCCTCTGTGATCTTCTTTTCGGTGAGCTCTTCAAAATTTGAAATATTTCTGACACTTAAAAATACAAGGATAGTTCCCGAAACCAATACAGTGAGAATATAGATGATAATAAGTTTTGAACTACTTGTAAAAAGTTTTAACACATCAAAATAATTACTTAAGCTCTAATTTACAATAAATTACCGATTTCCTAACTATTTAAGATATCGATTATTTTAATACATTTTTCATTAAATATGTTTCAAGTTTAGAATTACGTGTCTTTAAAATAAGTTGTTTACCGTCAGGTGACCAGTCACGGGCAGAAACACTTGTTCCTTTAGAAAAATATTTTTTTAAATTATATTTGTTAAGAATTTTACCTTCAAGGTTTAGAACAACCATACCTATTGTTTTTTTACCCTTAACATGTCTTGCTAATATCTTCTTTCCGTCCGGAGAAAAAATCGGATCCCTGAAGTTTTCTCCAAGCTTCCTGCTTTCACCTGAATTAAGGCCTAATACTATAATACCTTCATCTGAGAATATATTATGAAATGCCAGTTTATTAAGGTCTCTTGACAATCTTAACCTTTGGATTACCGCCCATGTAGTATCCTTTGATTTGAAAATGGTTCGGTTTTCCCCTGTTTTAATATTATATTGAATAATTCCTTCTTTTTTGTTAGTGTACAGGAAGGAATTTTTATCAGGCCCCCATTCTGTACGTCCTCTTTCATTAGCAGGTAGGGGTAAAGGCCATTCCTGCCAATTTCCTGTGGTAATATCCAAATGATGGATTATTGATCTATCCTCAGGGCTCATTACGTTTAAACTTAGCCCGGAACCATCAGGAACCCATCTCAAGTCATGAAATATAAATTCAGAAAATCTTGGTGCTTCAATTGGAAAACGCTTGATTTCTCTATTGTTTTCAGATAAAATCACTATTTCAGGCTTATTATCGTAAGAAATAAATGCCAAGTAATTTCCGTCATATGACCAAACCGGACTCACATTAGAACCTGTGGGTGTATAATCAAGGATTTTTGGTTTTCCTTTGGGTGTTCCTTTTTCAGGATCGAGGGTTAGTGTATGTATATCGTGAATATCAAGCATTAAACGATAATTAATACCACTTGCTGTCCAATTTACCAGATCAATATTTTGCATCCCTTCTTTTACAATAAACGGTTGTCCTACAGGTTTTCCTTCCTTCATTTCTACTGCATACAGAAACGACTCTCCTTTGGTTTTTCTAATAAAAACGATATATCTTCCGTCAGGAGACCAGAGAGGATCTATTTCATTGGTAGGATGCTCAAATAATAAGGTTGGTGTTCCTCCATTTGCATCCATAATGTACAGATCAAAGTTTTCTTCAGATCCATCAGATAAAACAATAAACTTACCATCCGGAGATAAAGAAGCATCTCCTTTAATTCCTTTCATCATTTCCCCTTTCCATTGGGTTTTATGAAGTGGGTTAAATAATCCGCTCTTAACAGATACCAAACCTATTGTATATATACCGGTGCTATCCTCTTTAAATGTCAAAATATTACTTCCATCTTGTGACCATTGTCTGGGAATTATTTGGCCGCCATTCTCGTTTTTTATGAGTGTACGAATTTCTCTTTTAAGAGGTGAAACCTGGAGTTCATAACCGCCTTTCCAACCTGAAAACATATAGGCTACTTCTTTTCCATCGGGAGACCATATAGGAAAATAGGTCCAGCCATCTGATTTTGATAGCCATTTATATTTAGTGACCAATTCAATATTTTTGGTCTTTAGGTCATAAACAGCAACATTCTGGCCGATCATGGAATAATCCATACCAACCATTTTTGTCCCATCCGGTGAAATACAAGAGTTATCTAATCTTGTTCTCTTTTTTAAACTTGATCCTTCTTCATAAAGATTAATGATATTAAGGCCCTTGTTTATTTCCCCGGAATTAACTTGTGAAGGCTGTAAAAGTTCCAGTTTTTTTCTTGCCATTGCTGTGAGTTCGGTTTGTTCAGGGTACTCAGTAATAACTCTTTGATAAACATTTTGTGCATTTTTTTTACCGAGTTTTTCATAGCAAATTCCTATATGCATCAAAGCATTAGCCCGTAGTGCCCTATCCATTGAAGTATCATTAACCAATTGGGTGTAGATA
>JBDLIN010000265.1:0-5202 GCA_039714835.1 Bacteroidota bacterium
TGAGGTGGGAGTGCTGATGGATCATATAGCTGACCATCACTTGTGGCCAAAGCTGAATTGTATACTAAAGATATTGGATGATCATCAGAAAGATCAGTTGATAAATTCGATGCACCAGAAGGCATGGTTGTTATGGATGATACAAAGCTGATGTCGCTTGTTCTGCTAAGAACAGAACCTAAGGCAATTGTGCCGTCATGACAGCTTAAACAAAGGATGGATGAGCCATCCGGTTGACCTATTGTTGCTTCAGAAGTGGAACTGTTATACAAAGTATAGCTTACACCTGGATCATCCTTATTCCAAAGAGGTGCTCTAGGACTACTGTTATGAGGTGTATGACAAAAAACACAAAGTTCTGTTTCAGAAGTTGCTTTTATACTTCCAGGACCAGAAACAGATAGATTATGCACAGTTGATGAAAGAGATTGGCCAAGCACATTTATACTCAATGCAAGAGAAATAAATCCAATAGTATAAATAAATCTTCTAATTCTTATCATCAATTAACCTAAAAATTTGAATTCTTGAGTTATATGAATCAGCAACAAATATGTTGTTTTGGTCATCAATATCAATACCTATCGGCAGCCAAAATCTGGAGTTAAGAGATCCCAAACCACCAAAGTTATAAAGGAATTTCCCATCAGTATTAAAAACTTGAACTGAATGAAAAAGTGCATCAACCAAAAAAATATGACCATATGAATTAACCTTGATTCCCTTCGGTCTGTTAAAATATCCTGTTGCATCACCGGCTTCACCAAAGGATTTAATAAATTCACCTTTGCCATTAAAGATTTGAATACGAAAATTCAATGCATCAACAACATAAAGGCTGCCATTTCCATCCACAGTTAAAAATGAGGGGAAATTGAATTCACCTTCGGCTTCTCCACGTTTACCAATAGTGTCAATCAATTGACCGTTTTCTGATAGTACAATAATCCGATGCTTATCCGTTTCACTTATATATATATTTTTGTGAATATCATCATAAGCTATCCCGGTGGGTTTGGATATCTTAGTAGATGTTGGGAATGTATTCAGCTCATCTTCATTTATATCATAGATAAATATTTTGGATAGCTTTGAATCTGTAAAAAGTATTTTATCTTCCTTAAATCTGCAGACACCAACGAGAGAAGGAAATATTTGATATTGATTATTTTCAATCGTTTCAAAACCATCACTAGAAACAAGTAGGGGAGTCATTAATCCTTGGTCTAAAATGAGATATGAATTCTGATCGATACGTACTAAATTAAATGGTTTTATCAGTTTTTTCTCAGTTTCTCCTAGAACAATATCTATCAAATTGGAGAAGATCCCATCCTCTGTTTTAATATCCTTTTCATGACTGAAATCAGAGATCCATTCAACTGAAAAATAACTCTCTTTCAAATCTTGAGCGTGAAAGGAGAATGATAACAGCAATAGAGATGATAGTAAGATCGAAATTTTCATAAAAGAATAAAAGCTCTATATATATTATTTAATAGCAATTTAAGTATTACTTATTCACTTTCAAAGTGTCTGAGTTCAAGAACACAGATACTAATATATTTCAACAACTAATTTTTTTTCTTTAATCCCAATCTTTCTAGTCTTGAACGCAAATGTCTCTCTGTAATATTTAAGAGACGGGCAGCTGCACTTTGATTTCCATCTGTTTGTTTCAGTGCTTCCGTAATCATCTCAATCTCAAAATATTTCAGCTTCTCTTCATAATCACCATCAAGATTATGGGGATCTAAAATCATTTTCTCATGTGATACATCAACCTGAAGGGGAAGATCTGCTATTGTAATATTTTTACTTCTGCAGAATATAACAGCATGTTCAATTACATTTTCTAACTCCCGTACATTACCAGGAAAGTTATACTTCATCAATTTATCTAGAGCCCCGTGATCAATACCGGTCACATTTTTTTCATTGAGCTCTGAATATTTTTTAATAAAATGTTCAATTAATAGGGGGATATCTCCTTTGCGTTCTTTAAGAGTTGGTATTTTTACGGACACGACATTTAATCGATAGTAAAGATCTTCTCTAAATTCATTTGCTTCGATCATTGTTTCCAAATTGCGATGTGTCGCTGTTACAATTCTTACATTTACATTTATATTATTACTGCTGCCAAGTCTTTGAAATTCACCAAACTGAATAGCTCGTAAGAGCTTCACCTGCATAGATAAAGGGATATCACCAACTTCATCGATAAAAAGGGTCCCCCCATCGGCTTCTTCAAATCTACCCTTACGCTGATTAATTGCTCCAGTGAAAGAACCTTTCTCATGTCCAAATAGTTCACTTTCCATCAGGTTTTCCGAAAGAGAGGCTACATTTACTACAACAAAAGGTTTTTCTTTTCTATTGCTTGCAAAATGAATTGCCCTCGCAATTACCTCTTTCCCTGTACCGCTTTCTCCACGAATCATTACCGTAGCCTTACTACTGGCTACCCGCCCAACAGTATTGAGAACGTTTTCCATTTCGCTGCTTTGAGAAATAATGGAATTAAATTTGAATTTTTCTTGGAGTTGTTCACGAAGAATTTCATTCTCTGATTTTAATAATCTTTTTTCACTAATTCGTTTAATTAAATTTTCGAGTTCATCAAGGTCTATTGGTTTTGTTAAATAGTCATAAGCTCCTTCTTTTATTATACCAACTGCTTCATCAACATTACCAAATGCTGTAATTACAACCACATCAATTGTTGGATTAATATCCTTTGCAGCTTTTAAAACCTCTAATCCATTTTTTTCAGGCATTCTGTAATCGGTTAATACTAAATCAATTGCATTTTCTTCTATCATTTTAATCCCATCAGCACCATTACTTGCAGTAAGTATGTCATATCCCCGACGAGATAAAAAACTTTTTATCGAAGTTAAAATTGACTCTTCGTCATCTATTAATAAGATAGATAATTTGTTCATTCCAAAATCCCCTTATTTTATTGGGAGTCTAATAATAAATCTAGTCCCAATGTCTTCCTCACTTTTAACATTAATAATTCCATCATGCTCATGAATAATTCGCTGAATAATTCCTAGCCCAATCCCTGTTCCAGAAGCTTTTGTTGTAAAATACAAATTGAAAATATTTTTAAGATTATTTTTAGGAATACCAATGCCATTATCACTTAACTCTATTTTAGCAATATTATTGTCAGCTTTAATTATAATTTTAATTAAACCTTTTTGAGATATTGCATCGATGGAGTTCTGAATCAAATTAATTAATACTTGTTTGATTTTATCTTTATCCCAATTAACTAAACCATCCCAATTTAGTTCGATAAGTATGTCAATTGATTTTTCATTTAATAATGTTTTATACTGGGTGTCAATAGAACGAATCAGTTCACTTAATTGAAAATTTTCTTTTTGTATTGGCTCTGGTCTTGAAAATCTAAGGAAATTCTCTATTGTTTCATTCATTCTTCTAACTTCTTTATAAACAATATCAGCAAGAGAATGATATTCTTCTTTATCTTCAATAGGTTCAAAATCTTTATCTAACTGCTGAACAATAGTTGCTATAGAGTTTAACGGATTTCTGATCTCATGTGCTACTCCGGAAGCTAATTCACCCATAGCGTTCATTTGTTCTTTACGTGCTATCTGATTTTCTAGATTTTTAATTTCAGTAAGATCTTTTATAATCAATACGTCAACATTTTTCTCTTGATCATCTTTAAATGTACTTTTTGAAATAAGTAAGTGTTTTGTGTCACCGTCAATTTCACATTCGATCTGTTTGATTCTTTTTATGCTTGAAAATACTTCACCACAACCTTGATTATTAAGGAGATCATGAACTTGAGTATTAATTGTTGATTCATATTGCAATTTGAAAAGGTTCAGAGCCGCTTTGTTTATTTCATTAATTCTCTGTTCGTGGTCAGTTACTATTATTGCATCACTAACACTTTGAGTCAGTTTGTTAGAATATGTTTCAATGTTCTGATATTGTTTTTTTACTACATCTAAATTCTTTCTTACAAAAACTAAGGTCAGCATAATTGATCCAAACAGGAATAATAAGATTCCATAAATAATAATTCTCCTGTTCGTTCTCTGATTTATCTGCTCTAATGGTTCAAGACTTAAACCGATTCTATAAAGGCCAACAATTTCTCCCATCAAAACAAATGGATGAACAGCCTCAAATATATCAGCACCATTAAAATCAGTAATTCTCCAAGCAAACGTAGAGTCGGTCATTGAATTTTTTAGAAAAGGAGTATCTTCAATTATATCAAGATCGTCCACCAAACCAGAAGCCGCAATAATTCCGTCTGCACTTTCTAATGCAGCATAAATCACATCTTCATTTTCTGTAAGTCTTTTAATTAATACTCCAAAACCTATTCTTTTCCTAAAATCCAGCAATTCATTTGCATCTAGATTTAACACAATTGCATCATTTTCATTACTAGCAATGGCAACTACATATCGCATTCCTTCGTCGGCCCTTGCCTTTTTAAGACCAATAATAAGAGTGTCAGTTTCATCATTAAATATCGGAGTTAAATTCTTTTTAATATAATCCTCTGATGGGTCATCATGCACTCTATCTAAATGACTTGAGTACAGTCTGTTACCAGCACGGCTCAGGATGTTGATTCTATTGATCTCATTTTCTCGAGCAATTCTATTCAGGATGGTGTTATTGATCTTACTTTTTTCTAATAGAATTTTAACAGCATTAGCGTTATTCAATAATCTTTTTTGTATCTCCTCCTCGACTTCGTTAGAAGCATATAGCACTTCTTCGGAAGAGACTAATACCATTTCAAGTAGAGAATGAGATTCAGTTGACATCAAATGAAGCATCTCTTTTTTACTCTGGTTTAGTTCATAATAAGCTGAGGAGATCACTAATATTGCAACAGAGAGAAATATTAGTAATAATATTTTTGGTTTGATAAATATTTTATTGAGTTTATTCAATTAGCCTCAAATACCTAATGCATTAATAATTTCTATAGGAGAAACATCATTTTCATCTGCAATATCTTTCAATCTAATATTTTTTTCAACTAATATTCCAGACTTTTTTAAAATCTCGACACCTTCCTCCCAAGAGATATTATTTGCAGATAAAACCTCTGAAAGATTTTTTCTCCCAAAACCACTACCTTGATTAAAACTTTGTTTTGATTCGTTTTCTGTTTTAGAACTTAAT
>JBDLIN010000266.1:0-5145 GCA_039714835.1 Bacteroidota bacterium
ACATTGTATAAATTCGGGGTGTGGAGCAGCCTGGTAGCGCACTTTGTTCATGACGAAAAAAATAATTTTACACCATCAGTTAAATCATAATTAAATTTAATGAAGATATTCCACTGAGTAAATTATTACATAGGTAAATGACAAATCCTCATTGATTTAGTTTGACTATCCTCTCTTCAATACTTATTTTTTGATAAATTGTTTTGATAAATTCATAATAACCCAGCCTTAATGAAAAGAATACTATCAAATAAGTTTTATCTACGTATCTTTCTATCAGTCCTACTCATTTTATCTGGTTATTGTACAATAATATTTGGTCAAACTATGGGGTTAAGATTTAACCATTTATCAATCAGTGATGGTTTGCCAGATGACGGATTTACAAGCATTATGCAGGACCATTTAGGATTTCTTTGGATTGGAACCACGAATGGATTATCAAAGTACGATGGATATAATTTTACAAATTATTATCGGAATGAGAATGATTCAACTAGCCTAATAGGTAGAAATGTTCGTTGTTTGATGGAAGATATTAACGGGGATATTTGGATTGGGACCTATTATGGATTAAGTATATTATTAAGAGATGAAGATAAATTCATTTCATATGAGAATGATAAAAAAGACCCTAATACTCTCAGTGATAATTGGGTAAAAAGGATTTATGAGGATAAAAGAGGAAATATTTGGATCGGAACAAAAAGTGGTGGTCTTAATTTAATTAAGAGAGAATTATTATTAGATAAAAAGAAGAGAGTAAAATTTAAAAATATAAATCTAGATAATTTTGTTGAGGGCACTGATAATATTTTTGATATAGTAGAGGATTCTGAAAATACCATCTGGGCGTGCACAAGAAATGGTCTGCTAAAGATTTCAGAAGAAGAACCTGAGTTGATTCAGCCAACTAAGAGTAATTTTTATAATAAAAACAATCATTTTTTATCTATTGTAATAGATGAGCAAGGATTAATCTGGTTAGGAACGAAAGAGAATGGAATTACATTATATAATAAAAACACTAATGAGTTTACTTCCTTCTATCATGAGAGTCTTCGTTCTAATAAAGATTCGTTCTGCAAGATCACCTCATTACTTTTAGATAGTAATGGTAATTTATGGGCTGGATCACTTTCTGGAATTAATGGCGGCTTGCTTTTATTTGACAGAACGACAAAAAAATACGATAAATTCATACATGATCCATTAAATCCAAATAGTATTTCAAAGGATTATGGACCTATTCGTTCAATTATTGAGGACAACTTTGGTAATATCTGGGTTACGATATATAATGGCAAAATTAATAAAGTAAATCCACAAAACAATTTATTCAAATACTACAGAAATTATTCAAGAGATGAGAATTCAATAATATTCTCGAAAAACACTAGAATGCTTGAGGCTAAAGATGGAAGATTATGGTTTGCAACTGAAAATGGATTATTTGAATACTTACCTTGGGAAAAACGGTTTGTTAAAATAGTTGCTGATAATCAATATAGTAATTGTAATTTTAATAGCGAGTTGTGGAGAATAGCTGAGGATATTAATGGTAATCTTTGGACATTCGGGAAAAGTACTGAACTCAAAGTATATAATCCAAATACTGGGTCATTGAAATGTTTCAATCATGATATCAATTTACCTGATCAGGAAATATATAGTGTTCATACAGATGAATATGGAATTATATGGTTTGGAACTTACAATAATGGAATTTTTAATTATAATCCATTTACAGATAGTGTTGTCAACTATAAATTCAAAGCAAATGATTTTACTACAATTAGTAATGATGGGATAGCGAAAATTTGTGAAGACAGTTCAAATACACTTTGGATTGCAACTCGTGATTGCTGGTTGAATAAATTTAATAAGAAGACATCCAAAGTAAAAAGGATGGATATTTCTAGACAGCATGGTTATTTTTGTGACCTTTTTGTTGATGAAAAAAACCAGCTTTGGGCTGGCACAAGTTTAGGTGGCATCTATTTATTTGACACAAAAAATGATAATTACCAAAGAATAAATACTGATCACGGATTACCCTCCAATAACAATGTAATGGGATTCTCCGAGGACCATGACGGCAATATCTATTGCTGCTCGGAAAGTTACTTGATTAAATTGGATCACGAAGGTAAGTTGAAAGAATACTATAACATCAGCGCAGATGAGGAGGTTCTACACCAAACTTACTATATTAAAAAAACTAAAGAAGTATTTGTGATTTCAGATAAAGGATTTTATAGTTTTTCCCCTGATAGTTTAAAGCCAAATTTGATTCCACCTAAAATGGTTGTGACGAACTTGAAATATAAAGATAAACCATTTAAAGTCGGAAAGAATTCACCCCTGAAAAATCATATAAATGTTGCAGAAAAAATTGAGCTTGAATATTGGCAAAATGATCTTACTATTCAGTATGCTGGTATCCATTATATTAATCAGGATGAAAACAAGTACAAATATATTCTTGAAAATTATGATGACAATTGGAGAGATGCAGGCAAAAATAGAGAGATAACATATACAAATCTAGAGCATGGTCTATATACATTCAAGGTTCTTAGTTCTAACTCAAATGGTATTTGGGCAACAGAACCAGCAATTCTTTCAATAATGATTAATCCTCCATGGTGGTTTACATGGTGGGCTTACTCAATTTATTTGTTAATCTTTATTTCTACTTTCTGGTTTATCTATATTCTGCAGAGAAGAAGAATAAAAATCAATAATGAAATTAAGATGAAAGAATTCGAAGCTCAGAAGTTACGAGAAGTCGATCAACTGAAGTCTAAGTTTTTCGCTAACATTTCTCATGAGTTTAGAACACCGCTCACATTAATTAAAAGTCCAATAGAAAGAATGCTTGATAATGACAATGTAGATGATCCGAAGAAAATCTATAGAATGATAAAGAGGAATTCTGAAAAACTGCTTAACTTGATTAATGAACTACTCGACCTATCTAAATTAGAATCTGGAAAGATGAAATTAAGTGCTCAAAAGACTGATATTGTTTCTTTCATTAAATCATTATCAATGTCCTTTGAGTCATTAGCTGAGATAAAGGGAATAAGAATAAATATAACATCTTCCAGTGATATAATTGAGCTTTATTATGATAAAGAGAAGATGCAAAAGATAATAACAAATCTTCTTTCTAATGCCTTTAAATTTACGAACGAAGGTGGTAAGGTATCGGTTAATATTAAAGAAGTAATAGCCGAACAAAAACTATTTATTAAAATCTCTGATAGCGGAATGGGAATACCAGAGAAAGATCTTCCTAAAATATTTGATCGCTTCTATCAGGTAGAAGGTTCGAATACTACTGGAACCGGAATAGGATTATCACTTACAAAAGAGCTCGTAGAAATGCACCATGGGATTATAGAAGCAGATAGTACTATTGGAAAAGGAACTGCTTTTACAATCGCTATCCCTTTAGGTAAAGAGCATCTACATGATGAAGAAGTGATATATGATAAATCTGAGTTAGTTCTGAAAGAAGAAAATGAGGATGAGAATTTAAATTCACTTTCAGTAGATAAAGAACCAATAGTATTAGTGGTGGAAGATAATAAAGATTTAAGAGATTTTATTGTCAGTATTCTAAAAAGTAAGTACAGATTGTATGAAGCGAGAGATGGCGAAGAGGGCTATGAAAAAGCCTTTAAACATCTGCCCGATTTAATAGTTAGTGATATTATGATGCCCAAAATGACTGGTGATAAAATGTGTGAGAGATTGAAGAATAACCAGATAACTTCACATATACCAATAATCTTATTAACAGCAAAATCATCTGATGAGGATAAAATAAGTGGATTAGAAATGGGAGCTGATGATTATTTAATAAAACCGTTTAATAATAGAGAGTTGGTTGCAAGAATAAACAACTTGTTAGTTCAAAGGAAAAATCTACGAGAAAAGTATTTACGTGAAACAGAAATTCATCCGACAGAAGTTGCAGTATCTTCAATTGATAAAATGTTTATTGAGAAAGTTATTGAAATAATTGAAATGAATATTTCAGATACAAAATTTAGTGTTGAGCTGATGGTAACCGAAATAGGAATGAGTCGTGCACAGCTATACAGAAAATTCACTCATATTTTAGGTGAAACACCTGGTGATTTTATTAGAAAATATAGAGTAAAAAGAGCTGCTGACTTAATTAGACAACGGTTTGGCAATATAACAGATGTTGCTTATGAAGTTGGATTTGATAGCTTATCTTATTTTGCAAAATGCTTTAAAATGATATATAATCAATCTCCACATCAATTCAAGAAGAAATATGTGGATAATAAATAGTAGCAAAACTTGTAAACAGTACAACGATTACGCACATTTTTAGATTATTTATAATACTAATGGAGAAAATCGGGAGGGATAGTTTTTTAATTGTAAGCTAAAAACGAATAAAATATTTTTCGGGGTGTGGTACCGATAAAAATCGGTATAAACTCCGCCGGTAGCGCGTCCCGATCTCTGATCGGGAAGGTCGAATTAAAATATCTGATGACATACAAACTTTATATATTAAAAAGTCTAAAAACCAAGAAGTATTATATCGGACATACAAATGATCTCACAAGAAGATTTCAAGAACATAATTCTGGACAAACAAAATCAACTAAGCCAGGTGCTCCGTGGGAAGTAGTTTACACAAAAAGGTTCGCAAATAAATCCGAAGCATACAAAGAAGAATTATAATTTAAAAAAGCTAAAAGCAGAAAAGTCATAGAAAGATTGATCGATTCAATATAGAATTATTTCTATAGTTGTTTTTTCTTAATATATTTATCGTAAAATAATAAATTTGGTTACAATCGGGGTGTAGCGCAGCCCGGTAGCGCGCTTCGTTCGGGACGAAGAGGTCGTAGGTTCAAATCCTATCACCCCGACTCTAAAGGGTATTTTGTTGCTGCTTTCTTTAATACTTTGGTCCAAAGTTTCAGTAATCTACAATCCGTAAGTAATTGTTCCTTACGTTTTTCCTTACATCGTTCATTCATGAAAAAAACACTGTGCTTCTAAAAACAACATAAGGGCTAGGTGCTTAAGAGTCAAACTTATTCGTAGAAAGACTGAGTTAGTTTTGTTTGTGCTGATATGCTTCTAAAT
>JBDLIN010000267.1:0-5130 GCA_039714835.1 Bacteroidota bacterium
TACTTTATCGCATATATTCGCATACCGCTGCTGATAAAATGATTTATTGTCCGTACACCTGTAAAAATAGATCTTTTGAAAATATTTGATGGTTTATATTTATCAGTTTCAATAATATTCAACTCTAACAACTTGTTCATAAGAAGATCACCTTGATTAGTAACAATTATTTTGGAAAACCCAATTTGCTTAAGATAATTTTTCATTGTTTTATTTGAGAAAATATAAATATGACCTTCAGGCATAAAATAGAACCAATCCTTGCTGCGTAATTTTCTTTCTGGACAATCGTAATTTCCAGTTGTCATAAACAACACTCCACCAGATTTTAGTGAATCATAAACATTCTGTAAAGCAACTTTTGGATCAGGAAGATGTTCGATTACTTCTTTCATAGAGATTGCATCATAGTGGTTTTCGGGCAGCTTTTCTTCATATATAGATTTATCTCGAACACTTATTCCTTTAGAGCGGACAAAATCAGCAGCAAAAGGAGAAAGCTCAATTCCTTCTACATTAAAACCTGTTTGTTTTGCTTTCCATAAGAACAATCCCATACCGCATCCAATATCAAGTAACTTAGGTGGATGAGTGTTTGTTTTTAATAGTTCTTTAATGGTTGATGTATCCCAATCAGAAAGATCAATTTTATTTGAGAGTTCTTCAAATTCTTTTTGATATTGAACACTTTTATCAAATCCTTCCCCAAGAAAATAATTCTCATCATAAAGTTGATCGATTGCCTCTTGGGTCAAGCGAGGATTGACATACACTAGCTCGCACTCATTGCACTGAACAATATTATATCCCTCTTTTATATATCTAATACTATAATTATCTGATTCGCAGAAATTACAGTTAACCTTCTCTAAGTTAGTGACACTCATTATTATTATCCATGCATTGTTGGTAGATTTGGAAGTGATTTAACGATTGAGCATTCAAACTCTGAAAGTTCATTCAATCGTTTTTCAACCTGAGTTTCGTTAAAATATTTTTTCGCTAGTTTTACAAACATCATATAATGACCAGCTTCTGTAGGAAATAGATCATTGTATAATCTTTTCAGTTCATCATCATCAATATTCTGTTCCAATATCTGCAGCCTTTCACAAGAGCGAGCCTCGATAATTCCGGCAATTAGAAGATGATCTAAAAATCTATCCGGTTCATTCTTATTCATTTTTGAGAAAAGAGACTTCACATAATCATCACCTTCATCTTTTGTAATCAAGATCCCTCTCTTTGTAAGAATTTGAAGAACAGTTCTAAAATGCCCTATCTCCTCTTCAACTAAATTTGACATCTCCAAAGCAAGATCACTTTTCCCCGGATATTTATTTATCAACGACAGTCCGGTTGCTGCAGCCTTTTTTTCAGCGTGCGCGTGGTCAATAAGTGTGATATGTAGATCCTTTTTAACAGCTTCAATCCATTCCGGTTTTGTGTCACACTTCAAACAAAGCATGTTTTCATTCCATAATAAATTTAGTATCAGAATATTAACTTGATTAAATTAGAGATTATATATATTTATTGCATAAGAAAATTCTCACTTTAGGAAAATCCCTATGGCAAAAAATTCAGCGAAAACATTCATTTTTGATACAAATGTAATACTTCACGATCCTGACAGTATTCATCAGTTTGAAGAAAATAATATTATCATTCCTCTTACAGTTATTGAGGAGATAGATCATTTTAAACGTGGAAGTCAAGTAATTAATCAAAACGCCCGGCACTTTGCTCGTACTTTAGATTCCCTCACTGGCAAAGATCTTTTCAACGGTGGAATATCATTGGGAAAAGGCAAGGGAAAAGTTCGTATAGTTATAACAAATGGACTATGCAAAGATATCAAAGAAGCTTTTCGTGAAGACACACCAGATCACAGAATTTTGAGCTGTGCTTATGAACTTGAAAAGGAAAGTCCAACGAAAAAGCGTCATATTTTGGTTACAAAAGATGTTAATCTTCGTATGAAAGCAAAGGCGCTTGGAATATTGGCTGAAGATTACACAACAGATAGAGTAAGAAGCGTTGATGAACTTTATACAGGAAAAGAGGTGCTTGAGAATTTTGATGATGAATTAATTCAGAAATTATATTCCGCACCATTTGAAATTCCAGCATCTGAGGTAGAAAAGAATACTGATGCAGAGTTTGTTCCGAACAAATTTTTTATTATTCGGAATACTAGCCGGTCAGTTTTAGCAAATCTTGATAGTGAGAAAGCAGTTATTCAAAAAATTGATAAAAATCCAATCTATGGAATAACACCAAGAAATGCTGAACAAACATTTGCGGTTAACGCACTATTGAATAAGGACATACCTTTGGTAACTATGACAGGGAAAGCCGGAACTGGTAAAACGCTATTAGCATTAACAAGTGCGCTTCAAGTAAAAAAGTATTACAGACAGATTTTTATAGCTCGTCCAATTGTTCCTCTTAGTAATAAAGATATAGGTTTTCTGCCGGGCGATGTTGAAAGTAAAATTGGTCCCTATATGCAGCCACTTTGGGATAACTTAAAAGTTATTCAAGATCAGTTCAGCGAAAATGATAAAAATTATATTGCCATTAATAACATGGTAAAAGATGATAAACTTGTTATTGAACCCTTAAGTTATATACGAGGACGAAGTTTACAAAGAATTTATTTTATTGTTGATGAAGCTCAGAATCTTACTCCACATGAAATAAAAACAATAATCACTAGAGTTGGCGAAGGAACGAAAATAGTATTGACTGGAGACATCTATCAGATTGACCATCCTTACCTCGATTCCCAATCAAATGGATTATCTTATCTAATAGACCATTTTAAAGGACAGAAACTTTATGCCCATGTAAATTTGGAAAAGGGAGAACGTTCAGAATTAGCTGAATTAGCAAGCAATTTATTATAATTAAAGAGTGTTTTATGCGAATGAAGATGTCACTTTTTTTCCTAATAGTAATTTATACAACCAACTTTTCACAAGATGAAGCCATTATGAACCAATTTGAATTTAAAACTCATACTATTGACACTACTTCTATTCCATACAGATTATTTATTCCAAAGATCAATGATGAGAATTCCTATCCACTAATTCTTGCACTTCATGGAGCCGGAGAAAGAGGAAATGATAATAAAGCTCAAATTAAATATCATAAACTTGCAACGGTTTGGGCGGATTCTGCAAATCAAGAAGGACATCCTTGTTTTGTTATTGCTCCACAGTGTCCGAAAAATGAAAGATGGGTTGATTCAAATTGGGATGTTGATACTTTCGATTTCAAATCGACATCTATTAGTAATGAACTAGCAACAGTGTATGATCTGATTGAAAAGATGATTAGTGAATACCCGATTGATAAAGAGCGAATATATATAACAGGTCTTTCAATGGGCGGGTTTGGCACATGGTATATGCTGATGAAATATCCAAAACTGTTTGCTGCAGCCATACCTATGAGTGGCGGAGGTGATCCTCAAATGGTAAGTGAAATAAAAAATATACCAATTTGGAATTTTCATGGTGATCTTGACAAAGCTGTTCCTGTTGAAGCATCTAGGGTAATGATAAATGCTTTGGATAAATGTGGTAGTACTGTTTTAAATATTCCAAATCCAAATAGTAAAGATGTTTTAGAAAATGAAGAACAAAGAGGCAAAATTCTTCAAAGTAATCTGATTTATACTGAGTATAAAAACAAAGGGCATGTTATCTGGAAAGAATCATATGAAAATCCATTAGTTAGAGAGTGGTTGTTTTCAAAGAGATTAAAATGATGATATCATTGAAGGGGTAGAATCCTCCGGAGAAAACTCCGAAGGATTCAAAAAAAAATTATTTAACAATTTCTAATAATTCAACTTCGAATTTTAAAGTTTGGTTTGGACCAATAGTTTGAGGACCACGTGGACCGTAAGCTAAATCTGAAGGAATATAGAACTCATATTTTGAGCCAACCGGCATTAACTGCAATCCTTCAGTCCATCCTTTAATAACACCACTAAGGGGAAATTCCGCAGGTTGACCTCTATTATATGAGGAATCAAATTCAGTACCATCAAGTAATGTACCTTTATAATGAACTTTTACCTTATCACTTGCTTTCGGTTTTGGTCCGTTTCCCTGCTCAATAACTTTATATTGTAAACCGCTATCAGTTACCTTTACACCTTCTTGCTTTTTGTTTTCTTCAAGAAAAGCTTCTCCCTTAGTTTTGTTTTCTTCAGCTTCAACATTATTTTTTGCTTCCATTTTTTCTCTCATTTCCTTTTGAAATTTGTTGAGAATTTTAGCTGATTCAACATCAGAAACTTCAAGATCACCTTCTGACAATGCATCTGCAAGTCCTTTATGTAAGGCGTTTAAATTAACTTCAATCCCTTGCTGCTTAAAGTTCTTTCCAATATCGGCTCCTATTGAATAACTTACGCTATCATTAAAAGTTGTAAGATCTGCATCCGGCACAGAATTATTACCACATCCAATCATTAATGCAAATAAAACCATAATTGCTAAATATTTCATCCTAACTCCTTAATTATAATTAAATGAATCTGCAAATATAAGAGAAAATATTCATAATAGTAGAGAGAAAATTTGTGACTAAAAATTCGAGGTCAAATATTTTGTTTTAATAACTAAAACCGTTAAAACGGTTGTCCTTCTTGTTAAGTTACTGTTAACCCACGACTTAAGTCGTGGGTTATTAAAAGAGCATAGTAAAATAACCAGTTTACTGGTTTTTATTAAGTGCAAAGTTTGATTTGATACCTTCAAAATTTAGTATCTATTGATTTTGGATATATATTCATTTTTGATAGTTTTAGAAAAGAAATTAAACAATAAAGATGAAGTCGAAAATGGAAATTCAAAGTTTACTGAAAAACTCTACAAAAGATTTTATACAAATGTTGAAAGATGAAAATATTACAAGATTCTATTTTGTATATGACCCAAACAACAAAAAAGTAAAAGCTTCTCATCCTCAACTTGATGAAATTGCACAGTTTTTAGAAAATGATAAAAGAGATTTTGAAGAACATGAGGGTCTGTTCGTTCAGTTAAGCTCAAAGTTTGATACTTTGCTCGGAGCCTTTGTTCATAGGACAAATAGAGGACAGGCAGC
>JBDLIN010000268.1:0-5119 GCA_039714835.1 Bacteroidota bacterium
TTTGTAGTGCATACTCAACTCCTGAAAAAAAGGGAACAGGTAAAAATGAACCGGTTGTTGTTACAACTAAATATGGAAATGGACGAGGTTTTTATAGTGTGCTTGGGCATAATAAAGCAAGTATGCAAAACAGTGCTTGGAGAACAATACTATTAAGAGGAACTGAATGGGCAGCAACTGGAAAAGTTACCATTCCGGTTCAGGAACCATGGCCGGTAAATTCTGAAATTGCAGTAATGCAAAGTAAATATTGGGAGCAATCAGACACAACAATTGCTTTGATAAATGGTCATAAGATAGTTTGGCAATTTAATTTTCCTGAAATTGGCAAACCATATTTTCATCCTCTTAATACAGTTGATGGATTTACTCTTACTTGGCTAAGTCCTCCCGATCATCCTTGGCATTATGCTCTCTGGTTTTCTTGGAAATACATTAATGGGATAAATTATTGGGAAGAAGATAAAACCACTCATCTTGCAAAAGGATTAACTGAGGTGATCAAGCATACTATTTCATTAAATGATGATCTATCAGCGCAAATTGTATTGCAGCTTTCTTATCATCCACCGAAGAGTGATGACGTGTTAACAGAAATCCGAACAATTAATGTGAGTTCCCCAGATGAAAAAGGGGATTACTATATCGATTGGGAAAGTGAATTCAAACCAGGAGATGAGGATGTAGTCTTAGAGCGGACACCTATTGAAGGACAAGAGAAAGGACGGCGTTGGGGTGGTTACGCGACATTAGGATTACGTATCAATGCAGAAATTCTTACTGGAATATCACTATTAAATGATGAAGGAAAGAGTGGACTTGATATTCATACCGCACCAACTAAATGGACAGATATTAGCGGGATAATAAAAGAGGACTCAACAAAATCAGCAGGGATAACAATTTTTGATCATTATAAAAATCCTCGTCACCCTGTTCCTGGTTATGTTATAAATTCCGAAAATAAAAATGATTGGTCTCGTTTTGTGTATACCAACCCTGGATTCCTTTATAATAAAGGTTATAAAATAAAAGCTGAGGAAAATTTAAAACTCCGTTATCGAATATTGGTGCATGATAGAATGGGTAGGCTTAAAGAGTTAAATAATCTATTCAATGAGTATATCAAATAATATTTTAATAATGAGGAGATCATTTATCCATAAGGAAGTTAATGGAAAATGCTAAGGAAAACGTAATTAAAACGCTCGAATTTGATTCACCTGATCAAATTCCGACACAGCTTTGGGACTTGCCATGGGCAAAAACACATTATCCCAAAGAGCTTGAAAATATCAGAAATAAGTTCCCCGATGACATAATTTATGCTCCTAGTCTACTATCTAAGCCTATTAAAACTAAAGGTAGCGAATATAAAATTGGTGAATATGTTGATGAATGGGGTTGTCTATTTGAAAATAAACAAAATGGAATTATAGGAGAAGTTAAAAATCCAATTATAAAAACATGGGATGATGTAGATGCATTTCAAATCCCAAATGAATTATTATCATTAGAACTAGAAGAAATAAATGGTTTTTGCAAAAGTAATATGGATAATTTTATAGTCTCTCCTTGTTGTGCAAGACCTTTTGAAAGAATCCAGTTTCTAAGGGGAAGTGAAAATATCTATATGGATTTTTATGAATATAAGAATGAATTTGAGACACTACTTAAAACTATTCATGATTTCAATTGTAAACGGTTAGAATCTTGGGCTAAGACAGAAGTAGATGCATTATTTATTATGGACGACTGGGGAGCACAAAACAGTTTATTAATATCACCTGAAATGTGGAGGGAAATATTTAAACCACTTTATCAAGAATACGTTAACGTTGCACATAATAACAATAAATATATTTTTATGCATTCCGATGGAAATATATTAAGTATAATTCCAGACTTGATAGAGATAGGAGTCGATGCATTAAACTCACAAATATTTGCTATGGGACTAAATAATTTGAATAAGTTCAAAGGAAAAATTACTTTTTGGGGTGAGGTAGATAGACAACATATGCTTCCAAATTTTAGTGCAAAAGAGATAGAATATGGAGTCAAAGAAATATTTCATACACTCTATACGGATGGCGGAATAATTGGACAGTGTGAATTTGGACCTGGAGCAAAACCAGAAAATGTTTATACTGTGTTTGATACATGGAAAAAGATATTGAAAAAATAAATTTTATCGTTATTTTATCGCGACAAGAACATTTTATACTCTTGAGCAATTAGTTTTTGGAAAAGACGCTTTGCAACATTGGTGTTGAGGACCATTCTTCGACACAGTACAATATATACTAAAAGCAAATTGGTCTTCGGATATTTTTTGTCATACCGGCCTGTCTTCCGACAAAGGTAGATTTGCGTTCTTTGTGCCGTAGGCATCCCTTCGGGACAATACCGATATCCATATTACCTTATAGATTCCGGTATTCCATCAAAAAGCGATGAAAACCGGATGACAGAACAAGAGTATTCTTTTCCGAAAACCACTTTGTGTTTGGTATATCAGAAAATTATTTTATTTAAATGGAGACATACAAATGGGAATTTCAAGAAGATCATTTCTTAAAAGTACAGCAGCAATGAGTGCATTAGTTAGTTTCCCGACAATAATTCCAAATAGTGTTTTAGGAAGAGATGGAAATACACCTCCTAGCGATAGAGTAAATATCGGGCTTATTGGTTGTGGTAACAGATCGGGGGCAGCAATGGATTATAAAGGATATGAAAAATCTCAAGTTGTTGCTGTGTGCGACCCAATAAGAGAGCGGCGTTTAATTAGAAAAAAAGAGTATGATAATTGTGCAGATTATAACGACTTCCGTGATTTATTAGCTTCAAAAGATGTTGATGCAGTCCACATATCTACATCAGATCATTGGCACGTTCCAATTGCTTTAGCTGCTGCAAAGGCAGGAAAGGATATGTACACTGAAAAACCATTGGGTATAAGCATTGAACAAGATATTTCGGCAAGAGAAATAGTTGATAAATATAATCGGGTTTTTCAATATGGAGCACAACAACGTTCTCAAGCTCAAGTTAGAATGGGAGTTGAATTAGTTCTTAACGGACACATTGGCGATGTAAAAGAGATATATGTTTGGGCTCCTCATGGTGAGTCAGGCGGATCAGGAACTCCAGTGCTTCCAATTCCAGATGGATATGATTATGATCTCTGGCTAGGTCCGGCACCGGAGGCTCCATTTTCTTACGATCGATGTTTACATCAAGGAGGTAGGAATGCCATATTTCATGTCTATGATTATGCTATTGGATTTATGGCTGGATGGGGTGCGCACCCAATGGATATGTTACAATGGTGGGCTGATAATGCGGGAATGGAAACAATTCCGACTCATTATGAAGGATCGGGGGAAATAGGTATCGGTGGATTGTTTAATACTCTTACAAACTGGGATGTTACATGCACTTATGCAAATGGAATAAAAATGAGGTTCATGGATGACCAAACAGCAAGCAGACTCAATCCGCACCCCGGTGTAGAACCTTATCACGGGACTCTATTTGTCGGTACTAAAGGATGGGTTAAGGTTAAGCGTGGAGGTTGGAAAGTTTCCGATGAAAAGCTTTATAGATTAGGAAAAAATCCTGGATCAAAGCGATTAGAGGTAAGTACAAATCAACGCTACAATTTTATTGATTCTATAATAAGCAGAGAACAACCTGTGGATAACCTTCACTCAGCAGTTAGATCAGATATAATTTGTCACCTTTCTGATATATGTATTAGAGAAGGAAAACCAGTAACCTGGGATGCAGAAAAAGAAACAATTGTTGGAAATCCTGAAGCGGCTAAAAGAATGCATCGCCCCATGCGTGCACCTTGGACATTATGAAATTAGTTAATAAATTGGTTTGCTCCAGCTGAAGATGTGTATGTGACCTTCACTCAAATTCATTGACCAGAAATAAAAAACCAGTCTGAAATTTCAGACTGGTTTTTTTTCTGATTACCAACTAACTAAGTAAGGATGCTTTATCAGAAAGATCCAGAAATAGAGAAACGGAGAGTATTTCCTAAAGCTGAATCAAAACTACTATAGGAGAAATCTACTTTCCCAAGGAATGAACTCGAATCGAGTATGAATCCAGCACCAACTGTGAAAGGAGTCATATCATCTTGATAACGATTAGATGCCCAACCCATTCGAAGTGCAACCATTTGGATTAAAGTATATTCAACACCAACATTTAGATATTGAATTCTGTCACGTGCATCAACACCTTCCAATGCTAACATTACTTTATGATCTTTATTAGCATCTCCGATGAGGTCCATAACATCCGCTGCAATACCAATTTTAAATGTTTGTGGAATTACAAACTCCTCATTTTCATATAACTGTTGAGCAGCGTAATTACGAATAGACATTGTAAGCATGATACTTTCAATATCAGTGTCGTACATTGTTCCGAAGTCAAATGCAAGACTACCAATATCATTAGATTTTCCAGTAGTTTCTATGTCACCACCAATATAAGTATCATTCTGCCCAAGTTGCTGTGTTACCCATTTTACATTACCGCCAATATAAAATTGTTCGGTCATCTGGATACCATAACCAAGTCCCAGGGCCATTGCAGAAACATTACCAACATCGATGTTTGTCCATCCCTGGCTATTTTGAGCAATTGCAGTTCCGTTAAAGTCACCGTAATTCATGACTTGAGCATGTAATGCAAAGACTCCATAGTTATCAAAGTTCCATGAAAGTGCCATATGAGCGACACTCATATCGGCAATCCATTGGGTATAATTCACGTAAAATGCCCGTTTTTCAACTGAAGCTAAACCTGCAGGATTATAAAAGACACTTCCAAGATCATTCTTGGCAAAGTCTAGTATATCTGCCATTCCAGCTGCCCGAGCACTACCTCCTATACCGAGGAACGTCATTCCAGCCTGTCCAAGGTTTTGTTTTCCCCCGGCAAATGCTGGATTAGTTATTATAAATATTAGTATCAAAAATGATACAAAAAAGATTTTTTTCATGAGTATAACCTCCATTTTGAAGGAAAAATTTTTAAATACATTATTTAACTATCTAATGATGATAAATTTATCAACATAACTTCCAATAGG
>JBDLIN010000269.1:0-5114 GCA_039714835.1 Bacteroidota bacterium
CCTTTTATTATATTCGAAATATCTTCTTTACAATTTTTTATATCAATTTTATTCATTGTAATCATCTATTATTTGGCAAAATCCATTCTAAATATAATCACTATTATAATCTATATCAAAAAATCAAAAGTTTGCATCTCTCTGTAACATAATATATTTTAACAGTTTACAGCGTTTTTAACGTTTTTGAGCCTAGAAATAAAATGTTTTTTTGGGGATATTAGAGAATAAATCATTTTTACACTCAAGAACACTTGTTCATATATAATTTATATATCTAACTCATTTCTTTGAACGTCTAAAAATAATTAAGATAAACTATCGATGATTTTTACTAGAGAAAGAACATCCATAATTCAAATATGATCTTGCTAACTATTGCTAACTCGAAATTATTATTGTGCTGTAATTTTGGCAAACAATTGAATGATAATGGAATAATTGAGATAGAGCTTCAACTTTCATCGTATGGGGTAACAACAGATATAAAAAAAGATATTTCCATTCCACCTAGAGTCTTTTCTCTTTTCCAAAACTTATCCCTATTCTTTTGCTCGTCCGTGAAAATATTTGACAATATTGCTCATGAACAGCAAATTATTTAAGTTAAATTTAGGTTATAAAGGCTGTTTATTATGCTGATGAGGTTTTGAATAGGGACAACACAAAGCACTCCGAAGCCTTTGGCGAAGGAGTGTCTACTTCGACAAAGTTTCATAGGTCACACTCCCACTGCAGATGGCCAATGCTTGAGGTGGGAAAACTATATGTAACACTGGTACACTTAATGGGGGCAGGTCAATAATTTTCTTACTTACTAATAACTAATTTCCGCTTTTTATTAATTTCGAAGCAAGTTGCCTATAAAACCGTTTATACTAAAAAATTAAATTGTAGTTTTATCCTTTTTTTTTGATATTTGTAGACCAAAATTTTGAAAGATACTGAAAAGTATTGGAGAGGTGGCAGAGTGGTTGAATGCGGTGGTCTTGAAAACCATTGACGGTGCAAGCTGTCCGGGGGTTCGAATCCCTCCCTCTCCGCAAAAGCCCTATGTTTATAACGACTTAGGGCTTTTTTTCTTTTAAATTCATGTTATAATAAAAACCCCCCATTTCAATTTCTTAAAATGAGGGGCAAATCCTTCTCCCGCATTTCTGCGAGGTTCCTTTACTAAGAGAGGTGATGCTGACCTCCCAGATGATTCACTTTCATTTATAGTTTGATCGGTTTTTTAATTAAACCCTTTTTATGAAAGTTTAAGTTCCTCATCCACTATAAACGTATGAAATCATTTTGATAAAATCAATTTTTTCGATTGCTATACTAAAGCAGGATAAAAAAGTATTTAAGTGATATAGATCACAGAAATTACGACCTTAAACTTCGATATTGTTATTAAAAGAAAAAAAGATTAGTTTGAAATCCATCACTTTCATGAAAAAGATATTTTGTATTATATAAGACAAATCATAATAATTATGAGTTAAGGATGAGAAATATCAATAGTGTAATTATACTTTTAACGGTTAATCTTTTTTTATTTGGATGTGTTGCCAAAATTGAAGAGGGAGCTGCAGCAAATACTCCAAGGATTAATAGAATTGAAAATTTCAATCCAATTGATAAAGACCTTGATAAAATTAAAGAAGATGGAAAACTCGTCGCCATTACTGGCTATAATGCTTACAGTTATTTTATCTACAAAGGTCAGCCGATGGGTTATGAGTATGAATTATTGAAACGATTAGCGGCTGATTTAGATATTGAATTAGAGATAGTGATAATTCATGAACTTGAGGAGATGATAAGAGCACTAAACGATGGTAGAGGAGATTTGATCGCATTCAATTTAACAGTTACAAAAGAACGTAAAAATTCTATATCTTTTACTGAGCATCACACATTAACTCCACAAGTATTAATTCAAAAAAAACCTGATAATTGGAGACAGATGAAATTACATCAAATAAATAAAATGATGATACGTTCTCCAATTGATCTTATAGATAAACCTTTAACTATTAGGAGAACATCATCGTATGCAACAAGATTGACAAATCTTTCTGATGAGATTGGAGAAGATTTAGATATTTTAGAATGTGATCCGGAAATAAGCACAGAGGATCTGATCGCAATGGTTGCTGAAGGTGAAATTGAATATACGGTCTCTGATAAAAATATTGCAGAACTCTATTCTGGTTATTACCCAATTCTTGATATTGAGTTTACAATCTCACTTCCTCAAAGAATTGCATGGGCAGCTAGAAAAAACTCTCCGGATCTGTTAAGTGCAATTAATGAATGGCTGAAAAAAGAAAAAAAGAAGAATGACTATTACACAATTTATGACAGGTATTTTAAACATACAAAAAGCTTTAAGAAGAGAATTATTAGTGAATATTTTTCATTAACCGGTGGAAAAATATCTAAATATGATAACGAAATTAAAAAGAATGCTTATAAATTAGGCTGGGACTGGAGATTATTAGCTTCACTTATTTATCAAGAATCTCAATTTAAACCCGATAGAACTTCATGGGCAGGAGCAAAAGGACTGATGCAGTTAATGCCTGCAACAGCAAAGCAATTTGGGGCAAAGAATCCAAACAATATTCATCAAAATTTAACTGCTGGTACAAATTATCTATTGTGGCTTACAGATTATTGGGATAACAATGTTACAGACTCAATTGAACTTCAAAAGTTTGTTTTAGCCTCTTATAATATTGGTCCAGGACATATTCAAGATGCAACTAACCTAGCTGAAAAATATGGTGCAGATCAAAATACTTGGTTTGATAATGTTGAGAAATTCCTTCTGAAAAAATCTCAAGCAAAATACTACAATGATGAAGTAATCCAGTTTGGTTATGCAAAGGGAAAAGAAACTGTAAAGTATGTAAGTGAGATCTTAGATAGATATGAACAGTATAAAAAGTTTATCAAAGAATAGTAAATCTAAATATTCTTGAGTCTTAATAGAAATTTTTAAATGAGTTTAGAAGCCCAACTTTTTCAAATTTGCTGACAGCAGGTTAAAAGTTGGGCTTCTTTACTTTTATTATGTAGAGTAACAAATATTAATAATATTTCTGAAGTTCCCGTTTTATCAGTATCAATTCACTTGGGAATTTATTTTAAACTATCTATCTTAACCGTATTAATTTTTAAATTTGTTCACAAAATTCAACTTTAATTACGGAAATTCCATATGAAAAATGTTCTAATTTTAGGTGCTGGTCAAAGTAGTCCATTCTTAATTATGTATATGTTAGAGCAAGCTGAGAAGCATGATTGGTTTGTAACAGTTGCCGATTATGATTATGATTCTGCATGTGAAAAAGTTTGTGATCACCCGAAAGGCAAAGCAGTTCAATTTGATGTTAATGATGAAAATTTACGAAACTCTCTTATTGAGCAATCAGATATTGTTCTCAATTTTCTTGCCCCACCTTATCAATATTTGATAGCAATTGATTGTTTAACACATAGTAAACATGTTATTTCAGCCAGCTACGAAAATTCAAGAGTAGGTCTTCTCAATGATGATGCAAAACGAAAAGGTATTCTAATATTAAATGAAATGGGATTGGATCCTGGAATTGATCATATGTCAGCAACGGCAATTATCCAAGGGATCAGAGATAAGGGTGGTTATATCTCAAGTTTTATCTCATACGGGAGTGGTGTTCCGGCACCTGAAGTACAATCCAATCCGTTAAATTATTGTATAACTTGGAATCCTCGAAACGTTGTAATGGCCGGTGATGTTGGTGCTCTTTATATGGAAGATGGAAAGATGAAGGTTCTTCCTTATGACCAGCTTTTTAATCAAACTTGGGAAGTTGAAGTAGATGGTGTTGGTACTTTTGAAGCTTACCCTAATAGAGATTCACTGGTATATAAGGATATATTCAAATTTAGTAAAGTAGACACAATGATAAGAGGTACTTTACGTTACCCTGGATGGAGCGAAACATGGGCGCAAATCGTAAAGTTAGGTTTTCCAAATGAGTATTTAAAGATTCCTAATTTACCTGAGATGACTTATAGAGAATTCACCGAGATGTTTTTACCAATGACTTTTAATGGAAGTCAAGTTGAACAACGTGTTGCTAATTTCTTAAAAATTAGTCCTACTGGTAAAATTATGGGTAATTTGAGATGGCTCGGACTATTCAGTGATGAAGTTATTGGAGGAAATGTTACTACAGCTGCAGAAGTGATGCAGAAAATTCTCGTTGAGAAAATGCCTTTACCAAGCGGGAAACGTGATATGGTGATGCTCGTTCATGATATCATTGCTGAGTACCCAGAACAAAATAAAAGAGAAAAACATATTGCAACATTAGTTGATTATGGAGAACCAGACGGAATTACAGCAATAGCTAAAACGGTTGGAGCTCCGGCAGGAATTGCTGCAAAGCTAATTTTATTGGGGGAACTAAATCTTACTGGAACTCATATTCCAACACATCCGGAAATTTGCGATAAAGTATTAAAGGAACTTGAAACTCTTAATTTAAAATTTGTTGAAAAAGTGAAAGAGATTGAATCTGAACAACAGAATTAATAAACATTTTCTGTCGAGGCATATACAGCTTATCCGAGATCGTTTCTGTCATGCTGAATTTATTTCAGCATCTGTATTATGATTTATACTTAGGTCTTTCCAAGTTGGATTGTTTTTTTCAATTAAATTGATCTTCCATTGACGATGCCAATTTTTCAGTTGTTTTTCTCTAGCAATTGCTGATTTTATATCATTGCAAATTTCATAATAGACTAGCTTAGTCAAATTATATTTTTTAGTAAAACCATCAATAAGTTTATTTTTATGTTGGTATACTCTTCTTTCTAAGTTGTTAGTTACCCCAATATATAATGTCTTACTATTATTACTGAGGATGTATATAAAATAATTTCTCATATTACTATGTTGTTATATTCAAACGTATCTGAGTATACCGAAGATTCTGAACCAAGTTCAGAATGACGGTTCCTCGAGCTGTCATGCTTAATTTATTTCAGTATCTTTCAATGATTCTGGATTGGAGATTTTTATGATAGATTAAATCACTCATAGATCTCAATGGAAGAATCATTTTACA
>JBDLIN010000270.1:0-5107 GCA_039714835.1 Bacteroidota bacterium
AGTGTTCTTGATAGTACACATCCCGATGCTGTTCAAGAAATGAAAGACCAATATGATCCGAAAGAAACATTGTATATAGTTTCTACAAAATCCGGCGGAACAGTTGAAACAATTTCCTTTATGAAAAGTTTTTATAATTATGTTTTGACTGAAGTTGGAATATCTAATGTTGGAGAACACTTTACAGCTATAACTGATCCAGGCAGCGGCTTAGAATCAATGGCAAAAGATTTAAACTTTAGAAAGATATTTATTAACGATCCAAATATTGGAGGAAGATATTCAGCACTATCTCTATTTGGTATTGTACCAGCAGCGTTGATAGGTATTGATATCAGAAGTCTATTTGCTGAAGTAGAGAAAACAATTAGCCATTCGAAAGAAGAGGAAAATACTATAGCACAACTTGGTGTTGCTATGGGTGTATTAGCAGAGGAAGGTATAGATAAACTAACTTATATCATTTCTGATAAGCTTAAACCGATAGGTGCTTGGGTAGAGCAATTGATTGCAGAAAGCACAGGAAAAGAAGGGAAAGGAATACTGCCAATAGAGAATGAAGAGATTCTAACTCCCACTGAATACAGTAAGGATCGTGTCTTTGTATATCTTCATTTAGAAAATGATGACAAATATTTGGATCAAATCAATTTATTAAAAGATAATGACTTCCCAGTATTTGAAATTGTTGTGAATGATGTAATTGAACTAGGTGCAGAATTTTTCAGATGGGAGCTGGCAACTGCAATTGCTAGTTGGGTTATAGATATTCAACCTTTTGACCAGCCAAATGTTGAATCAGCAAAGATAATTGCACGAAAAATGATGAGTGATTATTTAGAAAATGGAAAGCTGAATGAATTAGATCCGGCATTAACGGAAGATCAAATTAAAGTTTATGGAGATATTAATTGTGAAAATGTTGCTGGAACTTTGCCAGAATATCTCCAAAGTGTAGTTGAAGATAAAAGTTATGTATCAATTCAAGCTTATGTTAAAATGGATGAGGAGACCGATGAAGTACTCCAAGCACTAAGGACAAAAATCCAGAAAAAATACAAAGTAGCAACAACTGTTGGCTTTGGTCCGAGATTCTTACATTCAACTGGACAGCTGCACAAAGGGGATTCCGGTAATGGTTTATTTATTCAAATTCTTTCAAAAGGGAAAACAGATGTTGACATTCCCGATGAAGCTGGAAAAGAAGAGAGTTCAATTACATTTGGTGTTCTAGTTGAATCTCAAGCTTTGGGTGACAGACAAGCACTTTTAGATAATAGCAGAAAAGTTATTCGCTATGATATATCTAAAAATATTAAAGAAGATTTATTAAAGATTTCTGCGCAGATTTAAAACTAAACCTCCAAGGTTTTAGTTTTACGACAATTGTCTTTTAAGGAAACCTTGGAGGTTTGAACTTAGACTTGAAAATCATTTTATTATGGATTTGTAGATATGCTAAATTATAAATAGTTTAAAATCGAATTTATTGAACAAGGTTTTATAAACCAGTGAACTGGTTAAATAAATACAATATTCTATTATTAACCAACGACTTTCCCGAAGGGATGGCTATGCCAAAGTAGTTGGTTAGTGAAAAGCTCTAAGAATAAAGAACCGTTTCTCCCGAAGGGATGCCTATGGCAAACGGTTTTATAAACACAAAAAATAATCAACATGTCTACTCAAATAAAATTCATATTGAATGAAGAAGTTGTCACTACAAACACACCTTCCGGGAGAACTCTTCTAGACTTTATTCGGAATGAAGCAAAATTGACTGGAACTAAAGAAGGATGTCGTGAAGGAGACTGCGGCGCTTGTACTGTGCTTCTCGGAGAACTGGTTGGTGACCACGTCCATTATAAAACCATAAATTCATGTCTCTACCCAATTGGAAAAGTTAACGGCAAACATGTTGTTACTATTGAGGGAATCAGCAGTGATCAATTAACTCCAGTTCAGAATGCATATGTATCAGAGAATGCAAGTCAATGTGGATTTTGTACGCCGGGCTTTATTATTTCTACCACAGGATATCTTCTCGAAAATGAAGCTTTAAATTTCGAATCAGCAGTAGAATCAATATCAGGAAATATCTGTCGTTGTACTGGATATAAATCTATTGAGAGAGCAGTAAAAACTATTAATGATGAAATTAGAGATGTAAAAAAAGAAATGAATCATTTCTCATCTTTAGTGAAAAAAAATATCATCCCCGAATATTTTATTTCTATTTCAAACCGACTTAAAGAGTTGGGAAAAACTAAATCTATAGAGGCAAAATCAGCAATGTTTATTGGAGGTGGAACTGATCTATATGTCCAAAAAGAAGATGAGTTAAAAAATAGCAATCCGGTTTTTATCACTGATTCATCATTGCCTAAGATTTGGGAAGAAAGGGATAGATTATTCATATCGGGTAGTACAACTTTTGAAGAATTTGCTAATTCAGAAAACATTCAAAAAATTATTCCAGATATAAAAATTATTAACAAATTGATTGCTTCATTACCAATAAGAAATAGTGCAACTATTGCTGGAAATATTGTTAATGCATCTCCAATAGGTGATATGACAATAATACTGCTTGCTTTAAATACTATTGTTCATTTATCAGAAGATGGTAGGAACCGACAAGTTCCCTTGAGACAATTCTTTAAAGGTTATAAGACGATAGATAAAACATCGACCGAAATAATCAATGTGTTTGAAATAGAATTCCCAAAGGAAAGTACATTTTTTGCATTTGAGAAAATATCTAAACGAACACATCTTGATATAGCATCTGTAAATTCTGCTATTAGTATAACTGTAAATGATGATCAAATTATTTCCTGTGGATTATCATTCGGTGGAGTGGCTCCAATCCCTCTCTTTCTGGAAAATACTTCTTCTTACCTTGAAGGAAAAGAATTGAGTGAAGAAGTATTAAATGAATCATTGAAGTTAATTGATGAAGAGATATCACCGATCAGTGATGTAAGAGGAAGCACAGAATACAAGAGATTGCTGGCAAAACAAATATTTAAAAGTCATTTTATGAAATTGTTTCCACATAAAATATCAATGGAAAGTTTCAAATGAACCGAGACATCGAAAATCATGTGACCGGGAAATCAAAGTTTGTTGATGACTTTCCAATATTAGATGGAACGTTAGAAGCATTTGTGATTTCCTCTGAAAAGGCGCATGCAAAGATTTTGAATATTGATTATTGTGAAGTCAGTAGTTCAGAGGGAGTCGTAGATGTAATTTCAGCTACTGATATCCCCGGAGAAAACCAAATTGGTGGAATAATTAAAGATGAGACACTATTTGCGGAAAGTGTTGTTGAATATATTGGGGAACCAATTGCTCTTGTTATTGCTGAAAGTAAAGAGTTAGCAAAAAAAGCTGCAAGTAAAATCAAAATTGAATATGAGGAATTACCCATTGTTACTGATCCAAGAGAAGCATTTGATCAAAATCTTTTAATAAAACCTCCGCAAACATTTTCATTTGGCAATACTGATTCAATCTGGGAAAAATGTGATTTAATTGTTGAAGGGAGAGTGGACTCTGGGGGACAAGAACATATTTATCTTGAAACGCAGGCCTCTTATGCTATTCCAAATGAGAAGGGAATTAAAATATATTCGGCGACACAAAGTCCAACAGTTGTTCAGAGAGCTATTAGTAATGTAATTGGTATTCCAATGCATCAGATTGAAGTTGATGTGCTTAGGTTGGGGGGAGCTTTTGGAGGGAAAGAGGATCAAGCAACACCATGGGCTGTAATGTCTGCGTTAGCGGCACATAAATGTAATGCTCCGGTTAAGCTGACACTATCAAGAATGGATGATATAAAAATGACCGGCAAACGCCATCCATATTCTTCTGATTATAAAATAGGTTTAAGTAAGGAAGGTAAGATATTAGCTTATGATGTAACATATTATCAGAATGCCGGTGCATTTGCAGATCTGTCTCCAGCAATTCTTGAAAGAACTTTATTCCATGCAACCAATTGTTATTATATCCCTAATGTGAAAACTACTGGAATATCTTGTAAAACAAATCTTCCCCCCAATACTGCTTTTCGAGGTTTTGGCGGACCTCAAGGAATGTTTGTGATAGAATCTGCAATTCATAAAGCAGCCAATGAACTTGGTGTTGATGCTGACGAAATACAGAGAAAAAATCTTATTGGTGAAAGAGATAGTTACTACTACGGTCAAGTAGCTGAAAATGCTCAAGCTATTAATTCATGGGAATCTGCTGCAAACAAATTCGATTTAAATAAAAGCAAAGATGAAATAAATTCATTTAATGCACGAAGTGCTCGGTTTAAAAAAGGTTTTGCAGTAATGCCTATATCATTTGGAATTTCATTTACAAGTTCTTTCTTAAATCAAGCTAGCTCATTAGTACATGTTTATACTGATGGAAGTATAGGTATCAGTACTGCAGCAGTAGAGATGGGACAAGGAGTTAATGAAAAGATAATTGAGGTATGTGCAAAGACTTTTTCAGTTTCTAAAGATCGAATAAAAATTGAGACAACTAATACAACACGAATAGCTAATACATCTGCAACAGCAGCAAGCTCTGGAGCAGATTTAAATGGAAATGCGGTTATTATTGCATGCAATAATATTTTAGAGAGATTAAAAGGTGTTGCCGCCAACAAATTAAATAATAATCCTAAGAAAATATCTATCAGAGATGAGAAAGTATATATAAATGAAAAGGGGAGCGATCTTTCTTGGGATGAAGTTGTTCAACTGGCTTATAAGTCAAGAATAAATTTGAGCTCGCATGCTTATTATGCTACTCCGGATATATATTTTGATAGAGAAAAAAAGGCAGGACATCCTTTTGCTTATCATGTCTACGGTACTGCTATTATAACTGTTACTGTTGATTGCTTATTAGGTAGATATGAGATTGATTCCGCAAAGATCGTACATGATTTTGGAAAATCTTTAAGTCCATCAATTGATTTAGGACAAGTTGAAGGAGCACTTGCTCAAGGAATTGGCTGGATGACTTTAGAAGAATTGATTCAATCGGATAGAGGTGAATTAATATCGAATACACTTTCAACATATAAAATACCTGATAT
>JBDLIN010000271.1:0-5099 GCA_039714835.1 Bacteroidota bacterium
TAGAATATCAAATTAAACGATATAATAGGCTGATAAGTTCATTTGAAAGTACATTTAGTGAAAAGGAGTATCAACTATTTAGCTCTCCTGGAAGAACTGAAATAGGGGGGAATCATACAGATCATAATCATGGCAGAGTATTGGCTGCAAGTATCAATCTTGATTCAATAGCTGCTGTTGCTGCAAACAAAGATAATCAAGTTACCCTCTATTCTGAAGGTTATAAAGAACCTTTCATAGTTAATCTGAACCAGTTATCACCGATTAAGGAGGAAGAAGGAGACACAAAATCACTTATCAGAGGTATTGCATCAAGATTTGAGCAATTGAATTATGATATTGGAGGCTTCGATGCAGTAATGACAAGTGATGTTCTGCAAGGATCCGGTTTAAGCTCCTCAGCATCTATCGAAGTGTTGATAGGAACAGTATTGAATGTGTTTTATAATGATAGCAATATTTCTGCTGATGAGATTGCCAAAATTAGTCAGTATGCTGAGAATGAATATTTCGGTAAGCCTTGCGGATTAATGGATCAAATGGCTTGTGCAGTTGGTGGTATAATTAGCATTGATTTTGAAGATACCGAAAATCCTATTGTAGAAAAAATAGAGTTTGATTTTGAATCAACAGGATACGATCTAATTGTTATTGATACTGGGGGAAACCATGCAGATTTAACTGATGAATATTCAGCAATTCCATCTGAAATGAAATCTGTTGCAAACTATTTTGGAAAAACTTTCTGTCACGAAATTGATTTTGAAATGTTATTAGCCAATATTTCTGAATTACGTCTGAAGTTAGGGGATAGGGCGATATTACGAGCACTACACTTTTTATCAGAAAATGAAAGAGTTATTAAGCAAGTTAAGAGATTAAGAGAGAATAACTTTAATAAATTTTTGACTCTAGTAAAAGAATCTGGCAACTCATCATTTAAGTGGCTTCAAAATATATATCCATGTAGTGATAATAAAGAACAGGGTCTAACTCTTGCATTAGCTCTGACTGAAAAATTTATTGAAGAACATGGAAATGGAGTTTGCAGGGTGCATGGAGGTGGTTTTGCTGGAACAATTCAAGTTTTCATACAAAATTCACTAACCCAAAAGTATAAAGAATACATTGAATCAATATTCGGAATAGATAGTGCGACTTTATTGAGTATTAGATCATCCGGTTCAATGAAACTTTGATTTTTAAAAAGTCTAATCATTTATAACTATTAAATATTCAGTATCTATAATAATTTATGCAAATGAATATATTCTAGATAATACTATTACTTAAATATTGTTGTTGTATATAATTATTTATTATTTTTAAAGTAGAAATAATATTGAGTTGATCGAAAGACAACTATTTTTATCTCTTATTCAAAATTTTGTGCTGGACTTGATCATTTGACAAGTACCAAATATGCTCAAAGAAAATCAGTAAAAAATATTATTAATTCAGAAGCATTATAATTTTTGCGCTTAAACTCATTAATTATTTGGATAATATCATTATCAGATGATTAAGAGTATAACTATTTATCGTGATTAAGAGAAAGACTAAAAAAGAATATATAAATAGCCACGACTTTTAAGTCGTGGAGTAAAATGTAAACAAAAAAAATAAAGGGCTTTAGCCCAAATTATTTTATTAAAATTTAAAAACCTTTTAGGTTATAAGAAATAAAAAGGGAAAATAATTTAACTAGATGAAAAGTATAAATGGATTTCAAAAGTTAAAGAGTGAAGGCTCAAATATCTCAATGGTCACATGTTATGACTATTGCTGTGCTCAAATTATTGATGATTCTGATATTGATGCTGTATTAGTTGGTGACAGTGTTGCAATGGTTATGCATGGTTATGATACAACGATACATGCTACGATTGAGATGATGGTGATGCATACTTCTGCTGTTAAGAAAGGTTTGAAGAATAAATTCCTTATCTCTGATCTTCCTTTCTTAGCACATAAGAAGGGAAAGGAAAAATTAGTCGATTCTGTTGATAAAATATTTAAAGCAGGAGCTGAAGCAATTAAAATTGAAGGTGCTGATGGAGTTTTAGATGATATTAAGTATCTCGTTTCTAGCGGTATACCGGTAATGGGACATCTTGGACTCACACCGCAGTCTGTTCATAAATTTGGCGGCTTCAATGTTCAAGGAAAATCTGATAAGGAAGCAGAATTAATAATTGAACAATCAAAGAGACTTGAAGATTCTGGTATCTTTGCTTTGGTGCTTGAAATGATTCCTGAAAAAATTGCAAAAACCATTACTGAATCATTATCAATACCGACTATTGGAATTGGGGCAGGAAGATACACATCAGGGCAAATTCTTGTACTTCATGATTTACTTGGACTTTCTAAGGATTTCGATCCGAAATTTCTTAAGAAATATTTTAATGGTTATACTGAAATAACAACAGCACTTAATAATTATAATAGCGAGGTGAAAGAGAATCTTTTTCCATCAGAGAAGGAGAGTTACAATTGAAAATATTTTCTGATCCAAATGAGATCAAGAATGAATTAAAACAGTTCGAAAATGTCTCTGTTGGATTTGTCCCAACAATGGGAGCACTGCATGAAGGTCATCTCAGCTTGGTCGAAAGATCAAAGAAAGAAAATGAGATAACAGTTGTCAGCATATTCATAAATCCGACACAATTTGATAATAAAGGTGATCTAGAAAATTATCCCTCTTTGTTGAAGGAAGATTTAAAATTATTAAAGAAATACGAAGTCGATTATATTTTCACGCCGGATTATAATTCTCTCTATCCGGATGATTTTAAGTACAAAGTTGATGAAGATGAATTCAGCCATAAGTTGTGCGGAAAATCCAGAGATGGACATTTTACAGGTGTTCTAACTGTTGTGATGAAGTTGTTAAATATAATTCGACCGAATAGAGTTTACTTTGGAGAGAAAGATAGACAGCAGCTTCAATTAATCAAAAATATGACCGAAGCATTTTTTATAAATGTTATAATAGTTTCTGTCCCAACTGTTAGAGAAGATGACGGATTGGCAATGAGTTCTCGGAATATAAGATTGAGTAAAGAAGAGCGTCAAATTGCTGGATTATTTCCAAAACTATTGAAAACAAATAGCTCAGATGTTGAGATTACAGAGCAATTAAATAATAACGGTTTTAAAACAGATTATATTGAAACACTTAACGGAATTAGATATGGTGCAGTATTTTTAGGAAATGTGAGGTTGATTGATAATGTCGAACTATAAAATATTAATAAATATTACCGGTTCTATTGCAGCTTATAAGTCTGCATATTTGATCTCAAAATTAGTACAATCTAGTTATGAGGTAGAAGTTGCTGCTACAGAATCGGCTTTGAAATTTATTGGTACAGCAACAATCGAAGGTTTAACTGGTAAACCGGTTCATACAGATTCATTCGAACCGGGAAGAATGATGAGTCATATTGACCTAACAAAATGGGCTGACCTAACTATCACAGTTCCTGCAGATGCTAATACCATCAACAAATTTGCAAATGGTATTGCCGATAACCTTATAACATCTCTCTTCTTAGCTCACGATAGAGAAAAACCATATTTAATTGCACCTGCTATGAATACATTGATGTATCAGCATCCAGCAACACAAGAGTCACTTGAAAAATTATCAAATTGGGGTATAACAGTTCTTCCGACTGATAGTGGCTATCTGGCTTGCGGTGATGCTGGGGAAGGGAAATTATTAGACACTGATTTGATTTTTGGTCATATCTGTCATCAACTACACAAAAGTAAAAGCGAGAACAAAAAAGTATTGATCACTGGAGGCGGGACAATTGAGAATATTGATGGAATGAGAAGTATTTCAAATGTATCATCAGGTAGAACTGCTGTCACAATTGCTGAGCATTTTTATCTTAATGGAGATGATGTAACTTTGCTTCTTTCCGAATCAGCTGTAAAACCGCAATATGGATTAAATATAATTCCTTTTACTTCATTCGAGAGTCTGCATTCAAATCTTAAAAGTGAATTAGTAGCTAATAAATATGATGTAGTAATTCATGCTGCTGCTGTTAGTGATTATTCACCAGTTGGTATTGAAGCAAATGGGAGTGAGTTAGAAATTCCAATGGATAAAAAATTGGATTCATCATCAGACACAATTAAAGTTATCCTTAAAAAAAATATTAAACTTGTAAATATTATTAGAGATTGGTCAAATAATGATGAATTAAAATTAGTGGCGTTTAAGTTTCTCGATAATAAAGAGAATGAAAGAAAGGAAAATGAAATAAAGAAGTTATTTGATAATTCGGAGGCTGATACTATTGTTTTTAACGCTTTATCAAGTAGAATAAAGGACGTTCAACAGTCATTTGAAATTATTCAACATAAAGGGAATGTTAGCACAGCTGAAACAGTAAATGATCTTGCTGATATTTTGTTAAAGCAGTGGAGGAAAAAATGATCTTAACTTTAGATGTAGGAAATTCACAAATTTTCGGAGGATTGATTGAGAATGAAGAACTGATTTTTCAATTTAGAAAAAACACAAAACAGCCGTTCTCATCTGATGAAATTGGATTATTTCTTAAATCAGTCATTAGAGAAAATAATTATGATCCCAAATTGATTAAAGATATTGCGATTTGCAGTGTTGTTCCGGATAGAACACATTCAATATTAAATGGTGTTAAAAAATATTTTGATCTAGATCCGTTCTTATTAACTCCGGGAGTTAAAACCGGATTAAAAATTAAATATAAAAATCCTCATGAAGTAGGCAGTGATAGAATCGCAAATGCAGTTGCAGCGACAAAGTTTCACACAAATCAAAATCTTATTATCGTTGATTTCGGTACTGCAACAACCTTTTGTGTTATCTCAAAAGAGAGTGAATATCTTGGGGGAGTTATTATACCTGGAATAAGGATCTCGATGGAAGCTTTGGAAAAGCAGACTGCAAAATTACCCAGAGTTGAAATTAAATCAATTGATGCTTCTTATGGCAAAACCACTACAGAAAGTATACAAATAGGATTATATCATGGGCAGATAGGAATGATAAAAGAGATTACAAAAAAAATAACTATTGAAGCTTTTAACGG
>JBDLIN010000272.1:0-5043 GCA_039714835.1 Bacteroidota bacterium
TATGGATGTGCTAATTTGAATAATGTTGCTTACGGTTTGGTAAATCAAGAGTTGGAAAGGGGAGACAGCGGGATAAGAAGCTTTGTCTCTGTACAAAATGGACTTGTTATGTACCCCATCTTTACATTTGGTAGTGAGGAGCAAAAAGAAAAATGGCTTCCTAAGCTTGCAACTGCTGAAAAGATTGGATGTTTTGGATTAACCGAACCTGACTATGGGTCCAATCCTGGAGGGCTTATAACTAAAGCAGAGAAAGTTGATGGTGGATACATATTGAACGGTGCAAAGATGTGGATCACAAATGGTTCAATTGCAGACATAGCAATAGTGTGGGCAAAGTTAGATGGTGTTATTAAAGGATTTATTGTTGAGAAAGATTTTGATGGATTTAGTGCACCGGAAATGAAAGGGAAACATTCTCTAAGAGCATCCGTTACATCAGAACTTATCTTTGAAGATGTATTCGTTCCGGGAGATAATTTACTGCATAAATCTGATGGATTAAAATCTCCTCTTATGTGTTTAAATCAAGCTAGATATAGTATAGCTTGGGGTGCTGTTGGTTCCATGATGGCAACATACGAATCTGCTCTTGAGTACTCCAATTCTAGAATTCAATTTGGAAAACCAATATCAAGTTTTCAATTAACACAAGATAAACTTGTTTATATGCTTACTGAATTAACAAAAGCTCAATTACTAAATCTTCAATTAGGGAGGCTTAAGGATTCTGGTGAAGCTAAGCATACGCAAATATCGATGGCTAAAAGGAATAACGTTGAACATGCATTGAGTATTGCAAGAACTGCTCGCGAAATTCTTGGAGCCAATGGAATAACCGGTGAGTACCCAATTATGAGGCATATGAACAATCTTGAATCAGTTAAGACTTATGAAGGTACGCACGAAATGCATACATTGATTATTGGAGAAGATATAACTGGAAAATCTGCATTTGAATAATTATTTGACGAAATATAGTGGATGTTTTTTGTAAATTTGCACAATAAATTTGAAATAATAGAAAACAAGGGATGATAAATGATAAACGATAAGATTATTTATGATGGGGTTACCTTTGACGATATTTTACTTTTACCTGCAAAATCAAATGTCTTACCAAGGGAAACAAATATTAGGACAAAGTTAACTAAAAACATTGAACTTAATATTCCATTCCTGTCTGCTGCAATGGATACAGTAACAACCTCACAAATGGCAATTGCGATGGCTGCTCAAGGTGGTATTGGAATAATTCATAAAAATATGTCAATTGAACAGCAAGCTGATGAAGTCGATAGGGTAAAAAGGTCAGAAAGTGGAATGATAACTAAACCCACAACACTGACAGCTGAAAAAACAGTTGGCTATGCAACTGAATTAATGAGTAAATATCATATTTCAGGTATTCCAATTGTTGATGGGAATGATAAGTTGGTTGGGATATTGACAAATCGTGATTTAAGATTTGTTACAGATATGTCATTAAGAATAGATGATGTAATGACCAAAACCGGACTAATAACTACTCCAGTTGGGACTTCTTTGGATCAAGCTGAAGAATTATTACAAAAACATAAAATAGAAAAATTACCTGTAGTAAAAGATGATGGTACTCTAGTAGGTTTAATCACCTTTAAAGATATTTCCAAAAAGAAAAAATTTCCCTTAGCTTGTAAAGATGAACTTGGCCGATTAAGAGTTGGTGCTGGTGTTGGAGTTACTGCTGACCTTATGAATAGAGTAGAAGCACTCGTGGATGCCCATGCAGATGTTTTGGTTGTTGACACAGCACATGGTCATTCAGAAGGTGTTATGAATGCTGTAAAAATGATTAGAAAGAATTATCCCAAAATTGATATTATTGCCGGCAACATAGTAACAGGTGATGCAGCAAAAGAATTGATTGATAGTGGTGTTGATGCTGTAAAAGTTGGAATTGGCGCCGGTTCAATTTGTACAACAAGAATGATTGCTGGTGTTGGGGTACCTCAAATATCAGCTGTTCACAACGTCTATGAAGCAATCAAGGATACTGGGATACCTATTATTGCTGACGGAGGGATCAAACAGACTGGTGATGCTGCAAAAGCTATTGCGGCTGGTGCTGATACTGTTATGATAGGAGGAATGTTGGCCGGTGTTGATGAAAGTCCGGGTGAAAAAATTCTATATGAAGGACGTAGTTTTAAAGTTTATAGAGGAATGGGCTCAATTGGTGCAATGAAAGAGGGAAGTAAGGATAGATATTTCCAAGATGCAGAAGATGATATTAAAAAATTAGTTCCTGAAGGTGTTGAAGGGAGAGTTCCATACAAAGGACCATTAGCAGATACAATTTATCAATTTGTTGGAGGACTCCGAGCATCAATGGGGTACTGTGGTACATCTACTATTGAAGAATTTAAAACAAATACAAAATTTGTTAAAATATCTGGAGCTGGATTGCGTGAAAGTCATCCACATGATATAATAATTACAAAAGAATCACCTAACTATCAATCGAGATAAATTTATTACTTATGTTTAAAGTTCTTGTTATTGCATATTATTTCCCTCCAATGGGCTTGAGCGGTGTTCAACGTGTACTTAAATTTACTAAGTATATGGGGCACTATGGTTGGAAGCCTACAATAATAACAACAGATAAAACTGCATACTATGCTCATGATAAATCTTTGATGGAAGAAGCAGTTAATGCAGATATAAATATTGTAAGAACTGGCGGTAAAGATCCTAATTCAATTCTATCGAAACATGGTACAATGAAAATGCCGCGAGAATGTATTAGGAAAACTCTTGGTAAAATAAGTAAGACTATTTTCATTCCGGACAATAAGAAATATTGGGCTAAAAAGGCTTATAAGAAAGCAAAGGAAATCTTATCACAAGAAGAATATGATATTATATTTGTTTCCATCCCTCCATTCTCCCAATTTCAGATTGCTGCAAAATTGAAAAAAAAGTTTGAAATTCCTTTAATAGTAGATTATAGAGATGCATGGCTTGATAACCAGTTTGCATTTTATATTACTCCTTACCATAGATGGAGACATAAACGTATGGAGTATTCTGCATTGAGATATGCAGATAAAATAATTGCGGTTAACAGGAAAATCAAAGAAAAACTATTAAAAAGTTATGAATTCCTATCATTTAAAGATATTGAGATTATACCACATGGTTATGATCCCGAGGACTTTGAAAATATTCAACCTAAAGATTTCAAAGAACGGAAACTAAAAATTTTATATTCAGGTATTTTCTATGAAAGTGTAACTCCTAAATATTTTTTGAAGGCATATAAACAATTATCTGAAGAGAGACCTGATATTTCAGAAAACATTGAATTGCACTTTATAGGTCATTTAAGAACAGAAAATAAAAAATTAGTAAAAAGACTTAACCTTTCTGAATCAGTTATTGATCATGGATACTTAGATCACAAAGATGCAATCAAATATCTAATTTCAATGGATGTACTTTGGTTAATGCTAGGAAATAGTAAAAATATGGAAATGGTATCTGCTGGAAAATTATTTGAATATTTTGGAACTAGGAAACCTATAATTGCTTGTTTGCCTGAAGGAGCATCCAAGACAGCAGCAGAAAATTATGGTGCATCATTCATAACTAAACCAAATGATATTAAAGCTATTACGGAAACTCTCATTGATGTTTACAATAAGTTTAAAAATAAAAGTTTACCAATACCAAATGAGCAATTTATATTAGATCATGACAGGAAACAATTAACATATAAATTAATTAAAAATTTTCAATTTCATCTAAAGGAAATTTCATAATGAATGTTGCGATAATAGGATCAGGTGGTAGGGAGCATGCTCTCGCTTACAAAATCAAGCAAAGTGATAAATTAGATGATTTATTTATCCTCCCAGGTAATGCAGGTACATTATCCTTAGGTAAAAATGTTTCAATAGAAACAAACGATCATAAAAAAGTTACTGAGTTTTGTTTGGAGCATGCTATAGACTTAGTAGTAATTGGACCAGAAATTCCATTAGTTCATGGATTGGGTGACGCATTACGAGGAAATAATATATCTGTTTTTGGACCAAATCAAAATGCTGCAATGATAGAAGGGGATAAATCATTTTCAAAACATTTGATGAGGAAATATGAAATTCCAACTGCTGAATATAAAATATTTAATAAAGAGGATTATGTAAAATGCATTTCATATTTAGATACCATAAGTTATCCCACTGTAATTAAAGCTTCTGGTTTAGCAGCTGGTAAAGGTGTTTTGATTTGTATGGACAAAAATGATGCAGTTGGTTACGTTGATCAATGCTTTAAGGATGATCTATTTGGGAAATCCAGTGAAGTTATAGTTATAGAAGAATTTTTGGAAGGAGAAGAAGCATCTGTATTCGCAATCACAGATGGTACAGATTACATACTGCTCCCAGCAGCTCAAGATCATAAACGTCGCTTCGATGGCGATAAAGGACCAAATACGGGAGGAATGGGAGCATATGCCCCAGCTCCTTTAGTAACTGACGAAATAATGAAGAGAATCGAAGAAGAAGTAATTGTTCCAACATTAAATGCAATGAAACAAGAAGGTAGAGAATATAGCGGTTGTCTCTATGCCGGTTTGATGATAAATGATGGGAAGCCAAGTGTAGTTGAATTCAACTGTAGATTTGGTGATCCCGAGACACAAGTTGTTTTACCAATTATTGATGGAGATTTATTGGAGTTATTATATTCTGCTAGTAAAGGTGAAATTAATAAAGAAACAGTTTCATACAATGGTAAAACTTCAGTTTGTGTTGTTGCTGCATCAGATGGTTATCCCGGTAGCTATCAAAAAGGATTAGAGATAGAAGGTTTACAAGAAATGCCGGACGGAGTCGAGGTATTTCATGCTGGGACAAAGTTAGATGAAGGTAAAGTACTTACTAATGGCGGACGTGTTTTAGCGGTTTCTTCCATAATTGAGGGACAAGATATTCAAGATGCTAAAGTTCTTGCCTATGAAGGACTAAACAAGATTGAATTTACTGGTAAAGT
>JBDLIN010000273.1:0-5027 GCA_039714835.1 Bacteroidota bacterium
GACACTGATTGATTCCTTTGGTAAAAATATATAGTATTTATTGAAATCATATCAAAAAGTTAAATATTTTACATTTAATTTACAATAGATAGCTATACTTCAAAATCCTTTCTAAATATGAAGTAATATTTGTTGTCCTTGATTGTAATCATTATTCTTCAAACCTTTTAAGTTTTATAGTATATTTTAGAAAGGATTACCTCTTAAAGACACCGCATTCGGAACAACTATGTAGGAATATTACTATTTTCTAAATCCATCATCCATTGCACATACAATACACATATAAAGTGTAAAGTAAATTATAGTAATTTACTTTCTTAGAAAGTAAGAATAATTCCATATATAAAGGAGAAATGATGAAAAGATTACTTATTATGGCATTATTAGCTTCTGCAGGTACATGGGCTGCTGATAAGAGTAGTACTTGGAAAGGCATAGATAATCAGCCTACATTTTCACAATTTGACATTAACAATGATGGTAAAATAACCCCAAAAGAATTAGAAGAAGGACGTACTGAGCGTATTAAACAGCATGCTAAAGAAGGTAGAAAGATGAAAAACAAAGATAAAGCCTCTTCATTCGCAGACATTGACACCAATAGAGATGGAGCAATAAGTAAAGAAGAATTTCGTATACATAAAATTAAGTATCCGCAAGGCTGTGTAACCTTTGGCTAAAAATTAAAGATATATACAAGTAGAATAGTAGAGCACAATAATAGTATAAACTATAAAGACTTGCTAAATATCTGTAAACACGTTTTTCTTGCTGTATAAAATTACTACATTCCCATATAATCATGGGAATGTAATATCAAATACAGTGCAAACTCCCATTTCAAACATCTATGTTAAAATACTCTACAATAAAGTAAATCATGAATAATACTAAATAATATTATATACTACGGAGCTCTCTTTTGACAATAACTGCCCAGACAATGCAAGACCTCATGGTATATTTCTATACACAGACAAATAAATTAAAAGCAGGGGAGAGTATCAGTTTTGAGGTACTTGATCCAGATCTTGCTGATGGCTACTCAGGAGAAATATTAAACATAGAAAGTGAAACCTATATTTACCGTAGCTATAAGTCATGGACAGACTTGGCAGAACTCCTCATGTGCAAGATGATGACACCTGAGAAAACTACCTATCCAAGGGTTAAACTTACTTTAAAGAAATTAGAGACACAAAGCTCGTTTCATATAGGATCCCCGGTCTCCAAAGAAGAAAAATATGGTATAGACTCCCACTTTTCACTGATACATAAGATGGAAGAACCAGCTTTTATTTACTACTATACTCAAGCCTTACAGAATGTTAAGCTAAGTAAAAGGGCATCTGTATTGAACCTTGGTATAAATACAGGAGATGAATTTCATGTCATTAAAAACTGTTTAGATACCAACACATATGAAAATATGCGACTTGTAGGCATAGACCATTCCCAAACAGCCATAGCGTATGCAAAATCAAGTTTTCCAGAAGAAAATGTAACATTTCATACACATAATATTAATGATTTGGCTAATTTGAATCTGGGAAAGTTTGATCTGCTTATAAGTATAGGCACACTTCAAAGTCCAAGTATCAACTTCAAGCCTTTTTTCATGTCCTTAGTACAAAACTATCTGGAAAAAGATGCTGCGATCATCTTAGGTTTTCCAAACAGCAGATGGATAGGTGGAGAGATGATCTATGGAGCCAAGGCACCAAACTATGCCATGAGTGAAATGTCACTGCTTTTTAACGATGTTATTTTCTGTAAGAAGTACCTACAGCAGCACAAGTATAGGGTCACACTTACAGGTAAACAGTACATCTTTCTAACTGCGACAAAGATATAGAACTTAAGTTTATCGCTTTTTGTTTCCAAAATATTTCTCTTTTTCTTTACAATATATTACACAAATATGACATCCATAATGTTATATTTTTAATAGGGTTAAAAAGAGGGAGAGAAAAATGAAAAGAAGAGTACTTAAAATAATGAGTGCAAATTATTGGAAAAAGAATGAAAAATCGTTTGTGATAGCTATGATATTCATGGGTGTATTCAATTTTTCTATCGTACTTACTATGCTATATATATAAAGTATTAAAGAGGGTACCTTTATAAAAGATACCCATCAATGTATAATATTGCTATTTTGAGCGAAAACGTGTCAATTCAATGCACTTAGCGTTTTCCACCACCACCGCCGCCTTTACCGCCTCTCATGCCATTGCCACCTTTGTTACCTCCATTGCCTCTCATTCCTTGGCCACCTTTATTTCCCTGACCTTGACCCATTCCTGACATATTTTCCTGACCTTTACCTTGTCCCTTTCCAGACATGTTTCCTTTTCCATTCCCTTGGCCTTTACCTTGAGCAGTGCCTGTAGGATTTCCCTTTCCTTCCATTTTACCGTTAGTACCCTGGTACTTATTCTGATGCTTGTATTGGTGTTTATACTGTTTTTTTCCACCACCCATTCCAGTACCATTTTTTAATCTTTGCTGCGTTTGAAGATTTGTTTGAGTCTGAGTAGACTCCACTGCAAATACCGAAGGTGAAGCCAAAAGTGCCATTGTACCTAATGCTAAGAATGTCTTTTTCATGTAAAATCCTTTTAAGTTAAGATATTAATAGTATACAAAAGAAGTATGAAATATATATGAAAATATATTTCTTTACATTTATATAAGTAGTTGTACAAAGAGTAATGCTTCTTTTTAATATTCTCTAATATTACTTTATCGCTGTCATCAAAAAAACAGTGAACTCTGCATGAGGTTTAGAGATCTTATTGGCTAAACTGAAGGTCACATCCTTAAATCCTGCTTCTTGCGCATACCCAGCAAGCATCTGACGGTCAAACCCATAATGAAAAACCCCTTCATTGTCACTATGGAAAGTACCATCTTCGCTATCAAGGTCAGCAATAGCAATAAAACCATGATCATCTAACATATCATAGAGTTTTGAAAATAGGGCGGGGATATCTTCCAAATGGTGAATAGTCATAGAAGAAATGATACCATCGAACTTTCTGTCAAGAGTATCCGTACTCAGGTCTTTCTCTAGCACTTCTGTATGACATGAGAATTGACCACACTTATTTTGAAACTCCAGAAGCATAGAAGGAGAGTTGTCTACAGCAACAATCTTTTTTATATAGGGTGCAACAAAATAGCTCAAAAGCCCTGTACCCGCACCAAAATCCATGATCTCCATAGATTTATTTAGTTTTATATTATTTACTATTAACTCAGCTATCCCTTTAGCATTTTGTACACGTTTACTGTTCATGTCCCAAGATTTTGATTTATTGGCAAAGTGATCAACTTTTGTTTCCATTTTATTCCTTAATATTATTTAGTATGTCCCTAAAATAGCGTCTCTTGCTTCTCTAGTTTTATGTTATCCCAGAAGAAATCTACGTGTTTTTCAAACATAGAAACGACTGAAGAGGTAGATTTTTTATCTAATTTTAGCAAAGAAACCTGCATTTGATAGAAAAATAGGGGAGAAAAGAACTCATTTGCAAGTAAAAGCGGATCTGAAGAGGCTATCATCTCATCCTGCATCATCATAAAGAAGAGACTTGAGAGCTTTTTAACGTTCTCCTGGTAGAAATACTCGTTATAGATCTCTCTTATTCTCTCATTTCTATATATCTCTTGCATAAGTAGCTTTAAAAGTGCCTCATTTTGCCCATCAAAGCCAATTAGCTTAAAAGTAGTGGCAATGGACATCAATAGAGACTTTCCTTGTTTATGGAGCTCTGAGGCCTCTTTATCGTCAAATATAGTCACTATTGCAGAGGAGGTAAGTTCACTTACTAACGTTTCAAGTATCTCATCTTTGTTCTTAAAGTGATTATAGAGAGCACTTTGCTTCATATCCATTGCTCCAGCTATATCTCTAACTGTTGTTGCCTTATATCCTTTTGTAGCAAAGAGTTTAAGGGCTGTTTTTAATATTTTATCTTTTGTTTTACTTCCTTTAGTAGGGGAAGAACTAACGCTCTGCTCGTTCATAGTGGCTCCTTTAGTGACATTATAGTGAACAAGTGTTCATTTGTCAAGTAGGTATATATCAAATACAAGAACAAGTGTTCATTTATGATTTTTACTGTTCAATTAATTATGAACAAATGTTCATAATTAGGGTACCTCGAAAATATATTAGTGAACACTTGTTCATTCAGTACCCTCATATCGCCTACCACAGCGTACTTTATAACTAATGGCTTAATTAAATAGGTACACCTAAAAAGCTGGAAGATAAAAGAGGCACTATCATACTAATAAATATTAATATTTGCCTCTTTACTCTCATTGATCTTATTACATGTGGAGTATTTTCTTTGCAACGCTAGATGTTTTCATTATAAATTTTATAAGAGTGATCTCTAATATTTTATATTTTCATGCCTGCATAATTTTTGGAACTATTAAAAGATAATTTTTAAGCTGCGATCTAAATTTGTATTTTCTCAAAAAACTTCATCTCATAACAGTTTTTTTAGAATAGGTTTGATTTTTGATAAAAATATAAAAATGTATACTTTTAACAAAATTTGATTGTTTTTCGTTTTTGCATATAAAATTAAATATAAGGATATAAAAATAGAAATTGATTCTATTGATCTGTATATACAGTTTTTTGTCAAAAATTGCTTTTTATAAAAACAATTAATCCTTTACACTAATCCATTCGAGAGAAGAGACTTTATTTTTTAATAGAATTTATATTATGTTAACCAATGTATATATTAGTTACTTTATTCATGTTTGTATTTAACGATAAAATAACCTTCATCACCAATAAGATTTAAACTTTGCATGCTTATTTTTTATATTTGACATTTTTTTGACATTTCTATTGTATCTTTTAAGATTGAAATGTACAACAAAGAAAGCAAGCGAATGATGAACCTAAACAATTTTTTATATAGTGGTTTTAAATTTACCGGAGATGAAAACCTACTTCAGTTTAAATTTAAAATGTTGAATTCTATTTTCATCAT
>JBDLIN010000274.1:0-5023 GCA_039714835.1 Bacteroidota bacterium
CGGAGGAATGAGACAGATCGGAATCCTTGCTGCAGCCGGACAATATGCAATTGAGAACAATTTTGAAAAACTTACAGAGGATCATGAAAAAGCCAAGCAACTAGCAGAGCACATTGCAGAACTTCCTAACATTGAAATGGACTTAAACTTGGTGCAGACCAATATAATTATGTTCAGACCAAAGTTATTGACTGTTGAAGATGTACTACAAAAATGTAAAGATAAGGGATTACTTCTTGGCCCTGGAGGAGTTGGTGTTATTAGAGCAGTAACTCATCTTGATATTTCATTTGAAGATATTAATTCAGTAAAGCAAATATTAAGCGAGGTTTTCGATGCATAAAGAAATTGATATTGCGGCATTTAAACATGTCATTAAAGAAAAAGTAAAATTTCATGAAGTTGATATGATGAAGGTTGTCAACAACGCTGTCTATTTAAATTATTTTGAAGATGCCCGTGTTATTTATCTACAAAATTTGAAAACAAAATATGAACTAAAAGATATTTTAGAAGGTGATTCATTCTTTATTATGGCACGAAATGAAATTGATTATCTTCAACCAGCTACATTTGATGATGAATTGAATGTCTATACGAAAATTGAGTGGATAAAGAATACAAGCTTTTGTTTTAAGCATGTAATTAAAAATGAAATAACAGACGAAGTAATAACTGTTGGAAGTGGAGTTATGGTTCATATTAAACTTTCCACAAAAGAAAAGCAGCAGCTTCCGAGTAGTTTTATTAAAGCGATCCAAGATTATGAAGATGGTATCTTGAAGATGAGGGAATGATTTTTTATTATTAGCAACAACTAAATTTATATTACAAAACGAGGGCCATATGAAATTAGTATTCGATATCGAAACTGTCGGTTATGAGTTTGATACTCTTACCGAATCACAGCAAGAATTTTTACTCCGTTATGTTGATAAAGAAACTGATCAAGAAATAAGAGATCAAAAGCGAGATGATGCAATTCGATTCTTATCACTCTATCCATTAACAGCAAAAGTTGTCGCAATCGGGATGCTGAATAGTGAAACTGGAAATTCGATGGTTTTATACGAGGGAGATGAAAAAGAAGAATGGGAATCAGAAGAAAAAGATGTGAAATATTGCTCCTATTCAGAAACTAAAATGCTTGAACACTTTTGGCAGTATGCTAAAAAGGCTGACTCCGTTGTTACTTTTAATGGAAGAAACTTTGATATTCCCTTCATAATGATTCGCTCGGCAAAATTAAAAGTGAAACCAACTAGAAATTTTGTTAAAAATAGATATGATTCAAAATCGCATATTGATCTGCTTGACAAATTAACTTTTCATGGAATTACTAAAAAATTCAATCTCGATTTTTACTGCAGATCATTTGGAATAGATTCTCCAAAGTCTCATGGAGTTTCCGGAATGGATGTGAAAGAACTTTACAAAGCTGGAAAGATAAAAGAAGTTGCAACTTATTGCGGTCATGATGTTAAAGCTACTTATGAGTTGTATAAAATTTGGAATGAGTATTTGAATCTATAGAAAATAATACTAGTTATTTTTTAAAGCTAGGTTTGTCATCATAAACATAGAATAAACTTTTTTAACTTTTTCTAATAAAAAGTCACTTTGACTGTCATCAACAAAATTATCAACTATAAATTTTGGAATTTTTCCTTCATTTAAACCATCAATGAGCTTTTTGTTAGAAATAGCAATTGCTATTTCAATTAGTTCACCAATGGAATACTCCCAAATTATTTTGGAATCATTTTCTTTCAACAAGGATGCAATATAAGAATAATTAATTTCGTCTATATTAATTGAGATATTCCTTGGTTCATGATTTACAGCTTTTTTCACATCGGTTGAATTTTCAATTAACTTTATCTCGCCATCAATTACCAGCATAATTTTTTTATACTCAATTACTTCATTTGTTACTAATGTCCTTAATTTACTTTCAACTGATTGACGATTATCCCATGGATTTTTATTTAACTGTTTATAATGATTTCGAATAAAATCCTTAAGTTCAAGACAATTACCTTCTGCTTGTGTATAATCATCAGCATACATTTTTAGAGGGAGTGATTTATTTGATTCGAAACAGCGGATAACTCTTTGCAGTTCTTTTTTTGTTTTATACAAATAACCAAGCTTGTCCACTTTATCGTCAAACATCTCTAACGAAAATAATATTTGATGAAGATTATAATTTCCAGCAATCATTTTCTAGCTTCAACTTTTTGTATAAAATAATGTATTCTGAATAAATGTATTTATCAGTATGAAAAATTATCAATAAATGTGCCTCAAAATTGAAAAAAGAAGGTAAAAATTCACAAAAAAAGTTGTGATTTTAATCACAAATCATAGTTTTTCGTAATGACGATATTTTTATTTAAGATTAAAAGAAAATTTCCGACAAATAATCGGTAATATTTACTGAAATTTCCATATAAATATCAAAACTCTATATCCAAACCAAGAACAGGTAAGACTTCAAATTGATAAATATTGTCAATCGTACCATCGGAATTGTATTGATACATTGCAATATTTCTGTGATTATAAATATTTTGGAATGAAAGGCTTAGGACTAAGTTCCAAGAATCGAAATTAAATCTGCTGTTAAATCCAAAATCTAATCTATGATAATCTGGATATCGTTTCCCGTTTACATTTAATGTTGACCGCCAAGCTCCTTCTGTCCAAGCAACACCACCGACACGATGCTGCTCTCTTGTAGTATAGAACATTTCTGTATATGGTTTTCCACTTGCATAACGCCATTTTGCACTTATTTCCATATCATCAGAAATGGGTAAAATATAAGAAGCATATTTAATAATTGGATGCATTTTGTTTAGTTCTTTTCGTGCATCTTTAAATCTTTTCCCAACTATGATATTGAATACGTGTGGGAAATCATAGTCTGAGACATATGTATTTCCGGATTTTCCAATTCGTGGGTCTTCCACTTCTGTCCATGTTCGAGAGTAACTTATCGTTCCATAGAAATCTCTCACTAATTTTTGCTGCAGCATAAAATCAATACCATAAACAGTTTGATTGCCAGCATTAAACCACTTTTCCGAACGGAATGTTGGATCGCTTTGATGGGTAAAGTCTTCACGAACAGGTATATCAGAATACTGCTTGTAAAAACCTTCAACTGTCATTTTTAAACCATCTGCTAAAATATGTTCAATTCCGGTAACGAAATGGCGAGAGTGACTGTTCTTCAAATCACGATTGATTTCACTGTTATCTCTATCTCCATAAGTTGGATAAGCATGTGTCTGATAATACTCTCCATATGCAAAGTTGATATTTGTGATCAGCGGAATTAAGTAATATGATGCAGAAAAACGCGGACTTATATTTGAAGCATCACTATATGTGAAATGATCGTAGCGCAATCCAATATTGAGAATAAGTCTATCAGAAAATAATTTTATTCTATCATTTACGAAAAAATAAGTTTTATTCTGCTCAAGTACTTTCAGATCAACTAAAAAACTTGCTTCTGGCTGAATGATCTGTGTCTCGTGTATACCGTCATCATTAATATCATATCTAACAGTATCAGCATCAAGAAATAGGTCTTGCTTATAACCTCCAAATTTGATCTGTCCTCCAAACTCCAAACGATTTGTTTTTGAAATTGACAATCCAAAATTTGCTCTTAAAGCTGTTTCAAGATTATCACTCACAGATGAGAAGAAAATACGTCTGTTAAGTGCTTGATAATCCTCAATGCTTCCGCTTCCATCAAATTTTCTTTCTGTGTAATTGAATCCTACATCCAGATCATTGTGATAATTGTTCGCATACAAAGTTATGTTTGAATACAAGTTCTTAGACCAAACACTATTTAGAGTAATTCCAGTAGCCCATTGACTCTGTTTTACATCCCAGGTCTGCGTATCTACAGAATCAGTTGTATTTGCTTTGTCTAAGTATTCACCCTCTGGTGCACCGTCATATTTGATTTTATCGTTACCGTAAATTCCGGACCAAGATAGTTTATGTTTGTTTGAGAGATTATACATAAATCTGAATTGAGCATCATAATAAATTGGGATTGCAGTTAATCCGAATGAACTAGCAATTAAATCGATATAACTTTTTCTAGCTGAAATTATCCAAGAACCGCGTCCATTATTTATTGAACCTTCAAGTATTGCACCGGCTCCGGCCATTGAGATCTGTCCTTTACCACCAAGAGAACGTGATGTAATTCCATCCCTAGTTTTTATGCTCATTGCGGATGACATTTTATCACCAAATTTTGAAATAAATCCTCCGGTAGAAAATTGTACATCTTGGATGAGTTCAGTGTTTACCATATTTATTGGTCCACCGGAGTTAAACTCATTTGGGTAATGGTTTGTAGAATGAAGTTCCATATTATCGAAAATGGTCAAATTTTCATTTGGTGAACCACCTCGGACGAGAAGTTCATTTGTCTGGTCATTAGAGAAAGAAACTCCAGCCATTCCCTGCAGAATACGTTGAAAATCTCCTAAAGCCCCTGGCGAACGACGCACCTCTTCAACTCCGAGTGCAATTGTACTGAGATTGTTTTCAATTACTGCTTTATCAAAATAGTCTGCTGTTACTTTTACTTCCTCTAAGTTAACAGAAGTTGGAGAAAGTTGAATTTCGGTATGAGATTCACCCTTTGTTTTTATTACAATGTCAGTTTTTACAATTGTTTCATAACCGATCAATGAAACTCTTATGGAATAGGAACCGACAGATGCAGTAATTTCAAATTTCCCATCAGCATCTGTTGCAGCACCAACATTTTCAAGTTCATTAACAAGGATATTTACACCAACGAGTATTTCTTTAGTTTCTGCGTCAATTACTCGTCCGGTTAATAAACCACTTTGGGCAAAAACTGCTGTTGTCAGAAATATAAATATTAAAAAGATGAACTTTTTCATTTTGTAACTCCAAAATTTTTCTACCGCAAAAGTATTAAATATAATTTCTATGTAAAGTTAAAATTGACAAATGG
>JBDLIN010000275.1:0-5023 GCA_039714835.1 Bacteroidota bacterium
TATATCACTATTTGAGTTTAAAAGATCATGAGCATTAACACCAACATCTTTCCCAGCATCTCCAACAACACTTCTACCATATCCTAATTCAACGGAAACGAGATCTGAGGCAACACCAGGCTGCACCATTACAGGCAAATTAACTGATGTTTCACCAACCGTTACTTTGATCAGATCCCCTATCTCTAAATTCATCTCCTTTGCAGTGCTCGGAGCAATCGCAGCATAATTATCCCATGCTACCTTTGATATTGGATGAGGTATCTCTTGCAGCCATCCATTATTGGCATACCTTCCGTCACCAATAAAGTAATTTTTATTCAATAAAACGCTAAAACTCTTTTCAACTTTCGATTTATGCTTAAGATCAAAAGAAACTAATTTAAATGCTGATTTTTTCGATGCAGATTCTTTTAATTTTGCAAAACCATCATGAAGAGCAGAATACCAAAACGATTGAAAATCAGTTGAAATATTCATTTTGCTATAAATATTCTCTCTACAATTTTCCATTAAATATTGATGATACATTTCTTCAGAATATGCATTTGCGCTGCTGTAAATCCAAGTTAGAACAACAGATTCCCGTTGTCTTGTATTATATAACGGGGCAATAACCGGTTGACGCAAACTGTAAACATTTTTTCTTGCCAGTGCATCACCCCATGATTCGAGTGAATGATTAATAGGTAATGTATAAGTATCATTAACAGTTGATTCGTTAACACTGTCAACTAAAGAGACCACACAATCAACATTTTTAATCGCATCTAAATAACCTAATGATGAAGGAAGATGAAATGCGGGATTTGAATCATAGTGAATTACTGTACCATATTCACCATTATTAATTTTGGAAATCAGATCTTTGAATTCATCAAGATGTGTTTGTTTTCCAGTATTTACATATGCTTTCTCATAATCATACAATTTTGTATTATCAAGAACTTCATTCAATAAATTCACCGCAATATGTACATCTGGAGAAAGAACTTCCCCAGAATAAACAATCGCCTTCCCTTTATTCTTAATAAGATCATCAATTAAATAATTTACTTTTATTGCATCAAGTCCCCATTTCTGAACAAATTCATCAAGTGAATAATCAGCTAATTTCCTCTTAACAGCTGAATCAATGTTAATTGAGGACTCCCCTTTCTTAATAATTTCACTTAAAATTGAGAGGACAAAATCATATTGTGCTTCTGGTTTTACTTGTAATCGGTAATCGGCATTTGTACCAGTCAAACTTAATCCACCTTCAGCAACATATAACCTATTGAAATCATCACTCTGCATTATATCTCTTCTACTTGAGAAGAGTCTGGTTGCTTCAATATGATTTCCCTCTTTCGCAAGAAAATCACTTTCGAGAGATAATATTATGCTGGCTTCATCCCATTTTATAGCTGGAATTTCAGGTGAACCATAACTTTTATACCATGCAAATTTTTTATTGCAGTCATTGAACAGATCGTAGGTAAAGACTTCAGCAGTTGAATACCTCTGTTTAAATTCATTCAGTAATTTATTTTCAGTTGGTGAATTAATTGGATGTGTTATAACTGCAATTTTTTTATTTGAAGCAACTGCATCATCTAATTTCTTAATGATCTCAGAATCAATTGTTCCCCAATTTGCTTTTCTCTTACCTTTCATTGGTGACTGCAAGCGGGACGGATCATATAAGTTATAAACTGACGCCTGACCGGTTGAACAAGTTTTTCCTTTATTTATTGGATGAAGATCATTTCCATCCACCTTTATAGGTCTGCCTTCCCTTGTTTTTATCAAAATACCGCAGGCTTGAGAACAGCCATTACAAGTTGAAGCATAGTAATTTGGTTTTCCGGGAAGAACTCCATCCGGTCTTTTTGTATATGGGACCAATTCTTTTTGATCATGATAATCGCTGCATGAGGTCACCGCAAAAGCAGTTGAAGCTGAAAGTAAAGCTAAAAACTTTCTACGGGAAAGTCCGGTTAATTCAGAAGGATCGAATTCATCGGTTACTCCTTCTTTAAATTCATCAGACTTCATAATTTCAGACTCTTTATCTTGAAACTCTTTAATGCTCTTCCAATTTTTTTTATTTTCTTTCAACATAAGCTTTTAACTTGTATATAGATTTAATTAACTCGTTTTACTGCTTTTGGATGCGGATTAACATCTTTTAACTTCTGAACTTTTTTACTTTTGCCAAATAGCTTGCCTGACAGCGAAGAAATCAGGATCAGTCCAAGTGTACTCTTCCCTGCTGTTGAAAAAAACTTACGTCTATTTGTTTTATTCGCTTGAAAACTTCTCATAGTAATTTTTTTCTCCTTCTATCTGTGACAAGCTGCACAATGTTTAGGACCTTCTTTTACTTCAGCAATATATGGTAAATATTTTTGCGGTTCTCTATGACAATCGAGACAAGAATTCATTGTAAATGATTTTACCTGCTGAACTACTTCCATTTCTCTTATATTTCCATGACAAGATTCACAGTCGATACCTGTATTAACATGCACACTATGATTAAAATATGCATACTCCGGGACTTTGTGAACACGTTTCCATGGTAATAATTTACCATTATCATAATATTCACGTAATTTAATTATCTCCGGTTGATCCTTCTTTGTTACTGAATGACAATTCATACAAATATTAGCTGAAGGTACAAGTGCATGTCTCCCCTTTGTAACACCAGTATGACAATACTGACAATCAATTCCCATTTCACCAGCATGAAGTTTATGTGAATAGTCTATAGGTTGTTCAGGCTGGTAACCAACACCATCACGCTCTTGCCTTGAAACATAAAAAGTAATTACGAAGGATACTGCGACAATAAATAATGTGAGAGGAACTCGAACCTTAAGAGTATAATCTAGTACAGTTTTTTTCATTTGAATCCTGTTTGGAATAAATCCTTTCCGTGATTATAATTTTTTTAGGTATGAACCCTATTGAAATAATTCCAATTTGTTATTTTTATATATATAAATAAAGATATCGTATACTATTTTCCAAAAGGATATTTCAAGATATTAAATATTATTTGAAAAGAAAAATATTTTTTGTCTTATATTAAAATATTTTAATAATTGAATTGAATATTCTGGTATAACAATTACATTGACATGCGAAGTGATGTAATGTGGCACTTTGGCAAGAGAGCAGCTTGTCAGCTATGTTTTTCAAGAAATGTTAATATGAATGACTTATTTAACAAACAGCGCTGCACCTGCCTGCAGACAGGAATAACAGCTTGTCCGAGAACTCGTTTTCTGTCATGCTGTCCCGACAAAGTCGGGATCAGCATCTATTTTTACTTTATAATCGAAAGAACGAGATTCCGAATCAAGCCTGCCTGCCGGTTAGGCAGGTCCGGAATGACGATTTTCTTAGTTCTCGGACAGACTCTAATCCCCAACCGAAACCATGAATTAACCAAGCATATTTTCCAAATGCAATTTCTTGTCTTGGTAATATAACTCCTCCCCACTGCTTACTATGTTTCCTATCTCAATGTTTGTAAGATCAATAATAAACTTAGACTGCTTTTGAAAATGTATGAACATTGCAGCTAGATTTACAGCCGCTTCAATTGCTCTGGGATTTTTGGAAATAATTGTCAATAGTGATTTCCAATATAGCCATCCAGTTGTTTTATTAAATCCCACTTTTATACAAACTTTTGAAAATGCTTTTATAGACTTTAACATTTTCAGAATACTTGGTTTAAACTTATTAGCAGGTTTTAAATTAAGGCAAGTATATGTTATTCTTTCGTAATAGCGCCGCGGGTCATAGATGTACTTTATAACCTGAATGTAGTCATTCAAAACATCTAATCTGGGTCTTGAAGTTACAAAGTTTAATCCACTCGTCATTTGATCTAGTTCAGTACTTTCCTTCAATTCTGAATCGTTCTCAAACAACCTTCCTTCTCTTTTCAAGCGTCTTGTCAATTGTGTCTTAGGTAATGCATACATCTTTCCAACCATAGCCATACATATTCCTGAATCTTGAATGCATTGAATCATGTTTTCGGCGGTTTGGTCAGTTTCATTATCAAAACCAATAATAAAACCTCCGTTAACTATCATACCGTAAGAATAGATCTTATTTACAGCTTCTGCAATTGGTTTGTTTACATTTTGTTTCTTGTTATTCAACCTTAATATTTCATCGTCCGGAGTTTCAATACCTACAAAAACGTATCTAAAATCGATATCATACATCATTTGTAAAAGATTCGAATCATCTGCCAAATTTATTGAAGATTCTGTCGAAAAATAATAAGGGTATTTATGTGTTTTAGACCACTCTTTTATAATAGGCAAAACTATTTTTACATTCTTTTTGTTTCCAATAAAATTATCATCAACAAAATCAATATGTCCTCTATGACCGAGATCATAAAGAGTCTGAAGTTCTGTAATTATTTGCTCAGGAGTCTTCGTTCGGACTTTCCTGCCATATAGTTCAATAATATCGCAAAACTCACAATTAAATGGGCAGCCACGAGAATACTGTATTCCAACCTGAATGTAATCTTGAAATCGTATGAGATCAAACCGGGGAACTACTGCTTGGGTCATATCGGCTTTGTCTTCTGACTTGTATATACCACTCTTGTAACCTCTTTCCAAATCATGTAGAAACATGGGAATTGTAACCTCCCCCTCACCTAGTACAAGGTAATCAGCAGATTTATACAAGTTAGGTTGTGATGTAGGGTCCGGACCTCCAACAACAATAGGACAACCGTACTGATGTGCTTTATCAATGATAGAAAGCATACTCTGCTGCTGAGGAAGCATACCGCCAATACAAACAATATCTGCCCACTCAAAGTGTTCAGTCAGTATAGGTTCTACATTTGCATCAACCAATTTAAACACCCACTGCTGTGGTAACAACGCTGCAACTGTTAATAAACCTAAGGGTGCTGCCGGATATTTTGCACCAGTAATTTCACATATATCAACATAATTCCAAAAACTAAATTCTGAAAATTCTGACTGTA
>JBDLIN010000276.1:0-5022 GCA_039714835.1 Bacteroidota bacterium
CCAAAAAAAGAATATCCTCGCACTGTTTGAGCAAATGGAACTGAAAGCATCTTTGTCGTCATTGGGTATGTAACTTGATCTTCAACTATTTGCGGACTTTGACCTGGATATTCTGTAAATATAATTACTTGAACATCGCTTAAATCCGGTTGTGCATCTAGTGGAATATTTTTAAGCGCATATAATCCACCGGCAACCATAACCAGTGTTAGAATGATAACCATAAACTTATTGTTTATTGACCATTCAATTATCTTTGCTATTAAACCATCTTTTTTCTTGTCATTTGAAATCATAATTGTTCTCCTGAATGGAAACGCAGATCAATAAGATTAATAATATCGATGATGATAAAATTTATAATTTCTTTAATCTTAATAAATCATAACCATCATAAAGATCAGCGTTCCTATTTAACCTCATATCCGTTTTTTGTTAAATTCTTTTTTGCTTCTTCAATTGTAACTTCCTTCAGAAACATCCCGCAAAGAGGACATCTACCATCTTCATCTGAGATAACATTCCAATCCATTGGATCTTGAAAGACTTTACCATCTCTGTTTGTATCAATAGATTTTACATCTATCACTCCTTCATGTACTATTGAGATTGAATGATCATGCGCTTCCACTTTTTCTGAAGAAGAATTCGTCTCTTCATTTTCTTTGTCATCGTTATTCATGTTTTGCATTTCCTCATCACCCATCTTTTCTTTTTCTACTTTATCTGCACTTTCTGAAGAAAATAGTTTTACTGCTGAACGAAGACTGCTCTCTGAATCAATCATAAATTGACCTGAACTGACAATTACATCATTAAGCTTTAAGCTGGAAAGAACTTGATAATATCCATCTGAGTATAAACCAAGTTTTACATCAACCGGTTTGAATTTACCTTCACCAAGAGAAAGAATAACTATGTTCTTTTTGCCGCTACGCAATACAGATGTTTCTGGTATTGTAGAAACTTCACCAAGGTTTTTTCCTTTGATAGTAACATTTCCAAACATTGAAGGCTTTAACTTATTTTCGCTGTTTTTTATATCAATTCTAACCTTAACAGTTCTTGTTGTAGGATTAACTATTGGGTAAATAAATGTAATTTTACCAGTATATGTTTTCACTGGATTATAACTGAAGTTTACTTCTGCTTCAGATCCAACACTGATTTTATTAAGTTCACTTTCATATATATCAGCTTTTAACCAGAGGTTTGTTAAATCAGCAATTTTAATTATCTCTTTACCTGCTTTGATCATTTCACCTTCCAATACATGTTTCGCAAGTACGGTTCCGTTAAATGGAGCATACAAAGTCATATATTTATTTACTTTATTTCTCTCTATTATTTCATCAATATCAGCCTTATTTATATCAAATAGTTCTAATTTTCTTTTCGCGTTATTAATCATTTCACTCCTTTGAGAAGTATTTAATGAAGATTCATAATTAACTGCAGTAAGTAATTCCTGTTGGGCAGCAACTAGTTCAGGAGAATAGATATCAACAAGCTTCTGACCTTTTCTTACCTTTTGTCCGGTATAGTTGATATAAAGTTTTTCAATCCACCCATTAAACTTTGTAGTAACGGCAAACTCTTTTCTTTCATCTGTTTCAAGTATACCATTTGTGTAAATAATGGAAGTAAGATTTCTCATTTTTACAAATTCCATTTTCACATTCATATTCTGAAGTACAGTACCATCAATAGTTACTACTCCAGATGCTCTTTCTTCATCTTCATATACGGGTACTAATTCCATACCCATTTGAGATTTTCCGGGTGCATCATACACTTCATTTGGATTCATCGGTGCACGCCAGTAAAGGATTTTTCTATCCTTCGGATCTATTGGTTTCTTCTTTTGTGATCCTTTAATTGGTGTTAAATTCATTCCGCAAATTGGGCATGTACCCGATTCTCTTTCAATAATATTCGGATGCATTCCACATGAATAAAGTGTTCCATCATCTTGGTTTGCGTGAATTTCTGCAGCAGAAGCACCGTCAAATAGTATATAGTATCCAGCTGCTCCGACTATTATCCCCAAAACAAGTATAACCATGTATATTACTATTCTACTTTTCATCGTATTTCTCCTTGTCTTGCCTGCCCGCCCTTTTTATGGCTGGGCGAAGTCTCATTTTTATCGAGACGAAGACGGGCATTATCTTTTTTGTTATTATCATTGAATTCTTTCCCGACTAAAAATTCAAGTTGGGCAATATTTTTTGAATACTCAGTTCTAATTTTTATCAAATCTGTTTTGATCTTTAGAATATCATTTTCAGCATTTATTACGTTTACAAAGTCTACATTTCCAACCTGATAATCTAAAAGTGATGCTTGAAGTAAGTGATGAGCTTGTGGAAGCAGAGTACCTGAAATTAATTTCTCCCGGATTTGCAGTTCATTTAATTTGGCCACAATTTTACCGAAAGATTGATTCAATGATTGTACAGAATAGCTATACTGTTCTCTGTAAAATGATTGCAAATACTGAGCTTCTTCTACTTTGGAAGAATAACCGCCTCCATATCCAAGCGGGAGAGTAATACCAACAACTACCGATAAGAAATCATTCCAATTTTGTCCAGTTATTGAAGAATAATCTCTCTGTGTATATTGAAGTCCAATCTGAAAGTTTGGGTAATAAGAATAATCTGCCGCATCTTCCATCAATTTTGATTTCTGCTCGGAAAGTTCAATACCTTTTAAGAAGGGACGATACTCATTTGCTGTCTTGATTAAAGCAGTAGATGAATATTTATCACCGCTTACGGGGATAATTTCATCAGTATCTATAGGTGAGTTTTCCTCCATTAATAGGAAGACGTTTAATTCTGCTAGTGTAGCATTCTCTTTTCCTATCAAACTTTCTATTTTGTCTTGCACTCTCGTCATTTGTACTTCAACTTGAACTAAGTTTTGCAGACTTACTTTGGATACTTTGTATTTACTCTTTACCACTTCAGAAATTTGATCGAGAAGTACTTTGCTTTCGGAAGTAAGAATTATTTCTTCCCTTACTAATTTGAGATCATAATAAAGAGTGGCAACATCCTTTCTTATTTCATTTTTGTAGTCTTCAATCTCCTGCTTAACTATTAAGGTATCTATAGCTATTACATTAGATTTACTACCCAAGCCACCTGGGAAAGGAAATGCTTGTGTGATCCCAATTATCTTGCCTGTCATCGGTTCCTGTTTGAACGAAAACGAATTAGTGGGCATATTTATTAATCCTAGGGTCAGTGTTGGATCAGGCAAATTTGTACCTTTCTCAATTTTGGCTTTTGATACATCCATTTTTGATCTCAATAATTTGATCTTTGGACTCACACGTATTGCATGCTCTATCAAACTATCCAGTGGTTCATTTTCATTCTGAGCCGTTACATTCATAAATGACATTATAAGAATCACGATTAAAAAAAGGTTTTTCGAGTTCATATACTCCTCGCTTGAGATAAAATATTATTATGAATTAATATGTTGCGAACTTTCTATGCTATATAGTTCATTCGGTGATTACAAAATGTTGTAATCGGAGTTGGGGGAAAGAATCTATTAATTCAGAAATGATGAAATTGTGAGATAAATCGGAGGTTTATTTTCAAAAGTAAATTCTTTAATAAGTTCAAATAATTCAACTTTTGAACTATTATGTTGCAAATCAATTGTACTTAACTGAACAAATTCTACTTTACTATCTAAGGTTTTTGGTACAATGTATGAATAATTAACTTGTTCATTCAAGACTTGTGCACAAGTTAAGTCTGAGAGCTCCATCCCACAAGTTGTTGAGGTTGTAGTATTGTTACTAGAATTCATATCCATCATATTACAGCAGTTCATTTCCATGTACACAGTGGCTTCACTACTACATTCGTGGATTACTGAATCCATTTCGCAAACACCATTGCATTCTTCTTGTGAGAAGGCATGTAATAAAGGAGAAACAGCAAAATTTAGAAGTAGTAGAATTGCCGTAAGCTTTCTCCATTTATGCGATATATTAAATATTCTCTTCATTTTTATAATTCTCAGTAAAAAGATAATATATATTATTTAATTCATGTTACACAATATTTAAATTATGTTACATAATTTTAACATAAGCCATTAATATTTGATGAGACATATTTTATTCACTTCATCACTCAGATCATGAATTTATGTTCTTTGTTTCAATAATAATTTAATCGGAAGGGAATAAATAACAAAAACTGTCAAGTACCTGACAGAAATTTATTATCAGACAGTATATCTTGTTTGCAACAATCATTTAAATAATAGATAAGGAGTATTTGTCATGAGTAAATACATCTCAAAGATTGCTTTTTTGGTCATTTCTTCTGTTTTCATAATTGTAGGTTGTAACGAAAGCAATAATCCGACTGAACCAACTAGTCAAATTAATAATGTTTTAAACAAGAAAGGTTTTATCCATGGAATTGTAATCAATATTGATGGTGAAGATTACTACTTTGCTGGTGCTCCAGATGGGCCTGAAGGGGCTTTTGATATTCCTGGTCATGATTGGGTTATGGCTGGATCCGATCAAGTCATCGGTAAACATTATAATACTGGTCCGTTTGGTGCTCCCCAATGGTGGTCTTCTGATGCACCGGATGGTGAATTCTTATACGAAGTCCATGGTATAATTGACACGTGGTCAATGGATAAAGCAAAAAGCTATGCTGAACGTGGGTATGTACACCGTCATGAATTTGTTAGAGTTTCAGATTTAGAACCGCATCCTTCCAAAGTTATTTGGTTTAAACACACCGCACGAACAAGTTTTACACTTGATCGCGGTCCAATGGGGCAAGGTGGTATGACACCACCTTATATTCATGATGTAACTCCCGGGGTAGATTACAAATTTCCAAATAATGGAATGATGCCTTATCCTGAACTATAAGCATAACAATATTATTACATATTAACTTTTTCTCTCAAAAGCCTTTGTCTGTTGATAAAGGCTTTCTATATTAAAGTTCTCACATAGATCAGCCA
>JBDLIN010000277.1:0-5022 GCA_039714835.1 Bacteroidota bacterium
AATATCTTATCTCAAATCTTGTGAATTCATTTGTTGGTTCAGTCCAATTAATTGATGCGTTTCTAACATGAGCACTTCTAGGACCAATTTTTAAGTTTTCAAAAAAATCTTCAATTAAAAATTTCTCACCCTCAACAACTGTATAAACTTCTCCAGAAAACAGGTTTTTAACAAATCCATGTAATCCTAAGTTATCAGCTTTAGAATAAACAAAGTATCTATATCCAACACCTTGTACTAAACCATTAATAACTATTTCAGCTCGTACTAACTTCGAGGACATAACAAATTCAATTGATGATATTAAAGTTAGTTATTAATCCAAAAAATAGCACATATTAAACAGATTTTCGCAGATGCTTAATAAAGTCATCAAAAACTTCTGAGATAATTAAACCTACAAAAATAAGTGCAGCACCAATATATCCGAATGTTGTAATCCTCTCCCCTATTGCCAAATATGCTATTACTGCTGCAAATATCGGCTCAAAGGAATAAACTATTCCCGCTTTTGTTGGAGTTACTAATTTTTGATATTTTGTCTGCAAAGCTGTTGTCACTAGTGTAGCAAATATAGCGGTATATAGTATACCCATTCCAAGTTGAGGTGAAAAGTTAAATTTGATAACTTCAAAATTGACAATATGAAAAACTACCGAGAAAACAAAAGCAAAAACCATCGTAACAACAATTTGGATCATTAATAATAACCAGAAATCATACTGATTTGAAAGTATATCAAGATAGACCACATATAATGCAAAGAAAAAAGCACACATAAGGGTCATCCCATCACCAAAATTGAAATTTGCTGCAAGGTCTTCCAGAAGTGTAAAAATTGAATCTCCTCCTGATAAAAGTGAAATTCCAAATAGAACAACAACAACACCAATAATAGAACCGGTTCCAGGTTTTCTTTTTTCAATTATTGTTTGGACTATTGGAATTATTACAACTGCTGTCCCGGTTAGAAATGCAGATTTTGTAGCAGATGTATATCGCAATCCAATTGTTTGTGTTGCAAATCCTAGAAACAGTAAAATTCCCAAAAATATTGGAAGTTTTAGATCCACATTTCTAAAACTGATTTTCTTATGAATAATTATAGGGAGAAGGATCAAACCGGCAATAAGAAATCTTAATCCAACAAAAAGCATTGATGAAATATCATAAAGAGATTCTTTAACGATCACAAATGTTGCACTCCAAAAAAGTGTGATCAGTAGAAGAATAAGTTCCCCTTTATATTTTGTAAGAATGTTTACGAAGGATTTACTCATTCTCTTTATCATATCCAAATGATTTCAACATACGTTTATCATTACGCCACTTTGGTTTTACTTTTACTCTCAATTCCAAAAATACTTCCCTCTGTAAAAAGTTCTCAATAGCTTCTCTGGCAATTTTTCCAATTTTCTTAATAGCTTCACCACGCTTTCCTATAATGATTGGTTTTTGCGTCTCTCGCTCTACGATAATACTTGCAGAAATAAAATCTTTACGTGATTCTCTTTCTGAAAATTCTTCAATAACAACTTCTGTACTAAAGGGTACTTCTTCTTTATAATTTTCAAATATTTTCTCTCTAATTATTTCTGAGACAAAAAATCGTTCCGGTTCATCTGTTATTTGATCATCAGGAAAATACTTTGGACCTTCTGGAAGAAAATCTAATATTGCCTCTTGCACAGATTTGATATTAAACTTTTCAGTTGCTGATATTGGAATAACTCGATCAAATATTTTTTTTGATTCAATTTTACTAACTAAAGCACTTAATATTTCTTCATTCGATTTGTCAATTTTATTTATTAAAAGGATTTTTGGCTTTTCACTTTTAATGATTTTCTGCATCTTTTCATCGCGTAGTGTCTTTTCTCCGTTGGGATCCTTTAGGATATCAATTATCACAACTAACACATCAGCATCCTTGACCGAATTTTCAATGAAATCAAGTAATTTTCTTTGCAATAAATATGAAGGTTCTAGTAGACCTGGAGTATCAAGAAAGATCATCTGATAGTTTTCATCAGATAAAATCCCTAAAACTCTTTTTCGTGTTGTTTGCGGTTTATTTGTGACAATAGATAAACGCTCTCCCAAAAGAGCATTCATTAATGTAGATTTACCCACATTTGGTTTACCGATTATTGCAACATATCCAGATTTTGTATTCATAGTACATTTTAGTTTATATCTAAAATGTGATTATATACAAATTGTTACGGAAAGGCAAAAATAAGCCACGAATCTTGCCTGTCGGCAGACAGGTTACACTAATTAACACAAATTTATCTTCGCGACTTTGCGGTATATCTGTTCTAAAAATAATTTTCTAACTTCTGCTTAAATGATTTGTGCTCTTCCAGCATAAAGTATCCGCTGATAAGGAAAAGAAGAGTTAGTGCCCCTCCGATTATCAACATAAGATTACTATCAAAAGAGATTTCAATAGAAGAAAAGTAGCTGACAAATTTATTTATTATCTCAGAGACAAATGAAGGTGATTCATCAGCTTGTGTTTCATCAGTTATTGAGAATAAAAATCCAATAGTTATTACCAAAAGAAAAACAAATGATGACACTATAATTTTTATAAATCCATTTTTATTTTCATTTACTAAAAGTGAATTTGAAATTCTATCCATGACTACAGCCGTTGTGTCTTCCGGCGCAGCTTCAATATCTATTTTCTTTAAAACTGAATCAACCATTTGATGAGTTTTTACTTTTATTAGAGCTGCTTCGTCATGTTTTATCAAATCGTGCAATTCTTCAATTTCTTTCTTATTTAACTCGTTATCTATTAGTTTATTCAATATTTCGTCTGTTATTTTCATGATAATAATTCCTCATGATAATTATGTTTCATGATCAATTCTCTTAATTCGTTCCTTGAGCGATGAAGCAATACTTTTGTATTTACTAATGAAATATTTAAAACATTACTTATTTCATTAAGTGAGAGGTTATCGATGTAAAATAAAATTATTACTAAAGCATTTCTCACAGGAAGTCTATCAACAATTTTTAGCATATAATCGGTTGAATTCTCCGATTTAGCATATATTTCGTTATCAACATCACCAAGATCAAAATGGTCTTCAACAGAACTCATTTCCATCCGTATTTTTCGTTTCTTACTCGCAATAACTGAAAGTGCTGTATTATAAACAATTCTATAAAACCAGGTTGAGAATTTAGAATCTTGTCTGAATGAAGAAAGTGAATTAAATGCTTTCAAAAAACTATCCTGCAGAGCTTCTTCCGCATCCATTTCATTTTTTAGCATTTTCTTTAATAGGGTAAAAGCACGATCTTTATAAATATCAATCAAAAGCGAAAAATCACCATGATTCCCCTTTTTTACCGATTCTATTATTTCAAGTTCAGTTAAATTTTTCATTTGCTTCTTAGACTAACGAATAAGAAGAAAGGTTACAAAATAAAGTACTAAAAAATAATTATAAAGTTGTAACCTTTTTTAATCACTTTTAGTCTTAAGGAGTGAAGCAATTAGAAAAAATAAAATTTTATCATAAAACAGGAGAATTGTCATGGCTACTGAAATTATAGGCGTATTTATACCAATAATAATTGTAATAGTAACTGCTTTAGTAATAATTATGTGGATTTATTACAGATCAAGAGAAAAACAAATGATAATAGAACGAGGATTGGATACTGAGTATATAAAAGCATTAATGACCAGAAGGAAATATCCATATGCCTTACTAAAAACCGGAATAATTATCTTCTTTTTTGGATTGGGATTAGGTATCGGATTGTTGATTGAAGTCTATACTGATGTTAAGCAATGGATTCCATTTCTAATCTTTGCAGGTGTAGGATTAGGTTTTATTTTAGCATTTGTTGTTGGAAGAAAATTTGAGGAAAAAGATAAAGTAAATAATGTTGAATAAAAAAGTAATGTATTTAATTTCAAATCGAAAAGTGTCATTCCCGCATTCTTTAAGCGGGAATCTAATTATCCAAAAGATTCCGGATCAAGCTTGCATACTGCAAGCATGTCCGGAATGACAATTCTGTGAAATTATGCTAATTCTTTTTCTTCCAACCATCGTTGTGAATCTAGAGCAGCCATACAACCAGAACCTGCAGCTGTAATAGCTTGTCTATAAGTCTTATCAGCAACATCGCCAGCAGCAAAAACACCTTCAATATTTGTATAGGTTGAGCCTAGTTTAACTTGCAAGTAACCAGTTTCATCCATATCTAACTGACTCTTAAATATTTTTGTATTTGGCTGATGACCAATCGCAATGAAAATTCCATCTGCATCAATATCTGTTAGTGATCCATCTTGAGTGTTTTCAAGTATTGCTCCTGTTACAGATTTAATTCCCATATTTTCTGTACCAACAACCTCTTTAATAACTTGGTTCAGCATAAATTTGATTTTAGGGTTTTTCTCTGCTCTTTCGTGCATGATCTTGGAAGCACGGAATCCTTCTCTTCTGTGAATTAAGATGACTTCCGATGCAAACTTTGTAAGATAATTTGCCTCTTCCAAAGCAGTATCACCACCTCCGACAACTAGAACTTTTTTATCTTTATAGAAAAATCCATCACAAGTTGCACAAGCAGAGACTCCAAATCCCATATATTTTTTTTCACTTTCAATACCGAGTAATCTTGCAGAAGCACCGGTTGAAACGATAACAGAATCTGCTGTATAAGTTTTTCCATCATCTGCTTTTAAGAAAAATGGTCTCTGTGAAAAATCTACTTCAGATATTTCATTAAATAGTGCTGTTGTACCAAATCTCACTGCTTGATCACGCATCGTATTCATCAATTCCGGACCTTGAATTCCTTCAACAAATCCTGGATAATTTTCAACTTCGGTAGTGATTGTTAACTGACCGCCTGGCTGCATTCCTTCAAAAATTACAGGTTTTAAATTTGCTCTTGCTGCATAGATTGCTGCTGTTAATCCTGCTGGACCAGAACCAATTATTACTACTTTATGATGATTGTTTTCCATTTATTTTCTCCTAA
>JBDLIN010000278.1:0-5006 GCA_039714835.1 Bacteroidota bacterium
TGCCATTGGCATGATACCGGTGAAGTAACCCATTACCGATGATTCCTGCCCAGCCAATCCTGCTGGATTCCAATAAATAGCTGTACCATCATTTGCCAAACCTACAAACGCTCCGCCCATACCAAGAGCTTTGGGGCCGACACTGTTAAGACTTAAGCCGTTAGCAAAAGCACTGGTGCTAACAGCAAAAATCAATACTAGTGAGATTAACGCAGTTCGAAATTTGTTCATTTTTTCTCCTTGTATGTTTGTATTTAGTTGTTGAGTTAAATATAACTCAATTATAAAATATCTTCAGACTTAATAATCTTCAATTTAATCTTCTTTATATTCATTTCCAAGTAAAGATTTAATAATTGAATCATCAAGAATTCCGGGCATACTCATATGGTCCATGAAAGCAGGCATGCCAGCATCCCAGAAATACATATCCATTCTGAACATTTCTCTTTGGGTATAGACGTTTACTTTTCCATCTTCCTCAATAAACATTACTTCAATTGGGTATGCTGCAGCATGATCGATACCGGGACATTTATTATTGTCTTCCTCACGGGAGCTACCGGCAATGTTAAATGAAACCCCTTCTGTTCTTGGTCTTGTAAGACCTACAAGAACTGCTTTGCCATCAGGTGAACTTATTTTACTGACAGTTTTCCATTTTAAATCCACTTCTGGATTTGGAGTCCATCTGTATTCTGCGTCATCTTCAGATGGCTTATAACTTTCAAGATTTTTAATAAATTTATTACTTAATTCTTCAGCAGAAGTATTTGTTTCAGTTGAATAAATAATCGGGAATTGATCTTCGTCGTTAAAGAATGTCATTGGTCCAACCATCATAAACATATCCTTTGATGATTCAGCCAGATCTTCATCATCCCTAATCGGTTCCATTGGAGTATTTACTTGCTCTCCTACTTTTACAGAGTGCAGAATTTTAACTAACTTTGATTTGAATGATTTTGCTTTTTCCACGATCTTCTTATACTCGTCCTCTTTATCATTTTCATAGAGATCATTAAATATAATTCTAACAATTGTTTCAGGATCAGCAATATTAACGTTTACTCCATTTTGATCTTCATAAATACCAACTTTTAAAAATCCAGCTACCAAATATTTATTACCCAATGAAGTAATAAGGTTTGTGAACTCATCTGATTTAAACACTATTAGGCTTGCTTTGAAACCACAATGTTCACTGCTCTCTTCCCTGACATAGTCTGGAGCTTTAACATCTTCACTATACAAAACTGAAAATCCTTCTGCAGAAAGTTTACTTACAATTGAATCCTGAACTACTGCGATCTTTTCGGAAATGTTTGAATGAGTTTTCAGATAAATACCATGATCAGAAGCAAAAGTAATTGCGGAAACAAAAAACAGAATAATTATTGATTTAATTAATTTCATTTAATCAGGTTCCCTATCTTAATTGATAAATATTTAAGCTCTTCTTATTTAATAAAGTGATATAAATTCACATCTTAAATAAAAATTTTCTACTATGTAAAAATTATCTGGGCACCAGCTGATTTTTCATAAAAGTCACCAACTGTGATTATGTCATCCATTTGAGGACAAAAATCATCCTTTGTAAGATGAAACATATCAACTGTTGCTTTGCAGGCGTATAATTCACCACCAGCATCGTGAATCATCTCTAAAAATTCCCTAACTGGTGGGATATCAAGCTGATCCATTTCTTTTTTCATCATATATGTTGCGAAGCGTGACATTCCTGGTATTGCACCAAGTACTGTAGGCATCTTCAGTCCACCTGGCATTCTCATAGCTGAGTTGCCGACGGTTGCAACACTTAAACTATCCATTCTTTTATCAATGATTGCATCAAGACCAAAAAATGTAAAAAACAATGTTGCTTCAATCCCTTCCATCCTTGCACCGTTAGCCATTATTAATCCCGGGTAAACACCTTCTAATGAGCCATGGGATACAACGATTGATACTTTTTCAATTGGTTCTGCCATTTTTTTCTCCTTATTTCAATTATAATTTAAATACACCCTTTTGGTTTTGGTAAACCGGCTATTCTTGCAGATTTTTTTGCCGGTCCTTTTGGAAAAAGTGCATATAATTCTTTTGTATTAACACCGCTTTCTTTAGTTAATTTTCTTATAGAAGGAGCATCGCCCTTTTCCTCATAAACTTTTCTCATAAAGTTTATTACTAACCAATGTTGTTCATTTAATTCTTCGATGCCTTCCGTTTTGGCAAGCTCTTGAGCAATCTCTTCGTTCCAATCCGAATGGTTCGCAAGATTACCATCAGTATCTAATTCAAGTGTTTTGCCTGCTATTTCTACTGTACTCATAATTTAACTCCAATTATTTTAATTGATTGTTTCCTTTATTTATATCCAAATTATTATCTTCAGCTGATTTCTCCGCCATACTCTTTAAGAATCGTACTGCAAATGCAACTCCTCTTCTCATTTCTGGTGTGTTCATTCTTTTTACTAAAGTGAAATATGAAATTTTCTCATCTACTTCAATATCAAGTTTTCTATAAACAGTTAGCGCATTATTGAGCGCTTGCAGTATATCAGGTTGTGTTAAGTCTTTAATTGCATTGATAATAGCAACAATATTATCACCAAGAGCTCTTACATCTTCAACAGTAAATGACTCAACGACATTATCCATAGCCCGGTTCATTTCCCGCATGAAATCGAAATAACCTTTGCGGTCAAACTCATCGAGTCTTGCCATAAAATCAATTGCAACTTCACGAGAAATTGGTGCTAGATCCTTCATTAAATCATTCATACTTTCTAGTTGATCGAACATCCCACTGATATTGTTAACATTTCTGAGAAGTTTTTTACCCAAGTGAAGCATATCTCCTGTTTGGATATGATCTGCTACTTCTTCCAATTCCTCAACAGTACTTTGATAAACATCTTTTCCAACTCTCATCAGATCTTCTTTCAGATCTTCCATCTCTCTTCGGTGTTTTCTCTGAAGTTCTATCTCTTCAAGAATTACATCCAACTTCTTATTGATCTCATTTATTTGATCTTGCATATTATTCTCTTCCATCCTATAACCTCTTGCCTGCCATCGACATATGAGATTCAACCGGTAGTTCTTTTCCCTGCAATAATAAATTCCAATACATCCAACGGAACATTACTTTACCATAATGATTCATTTTAGTCTCTTCAAGTAATGAAAATGGACCTACTCCAGGTAAAGGATATTTACCAGGTAATGGTTCAGTATCATAATTAAAATCGATTAGAATTCCTTTACCAAAGCCACTTTCTATATAACAATTGGCATGTCCATCGAATTTTGCACGAGGTTCTCTTCCTTCAACAACGTCCATAAAATTCTCAAATAAGATATCTGCTTCAAAATGAGCAACCGAACCAGCCTTTGAACTTGGTAAATCTGTGCAGTCACCAATTGCAAATATGTTTTTATATCCGTCAACCATTAAACTATGCTTATCAGTTGGAATAAAGTTCAATTCATCACCCATTTCACTTCGTTCAATAACATCATCCCCCATATTTGTTGGGATTGTGACAAGTACATCGAACTCTATTTCATTTTCATCCCATGAAACGATCTTCTTACTCTCATTATCAACTCTACCAATATTAAATTCAGAGGTTAGTTTGATATTCTTTTTAACTAAAAAATCTCCTAGGATTGCAGAAGCCTTTGGTTTGGTAAAAGCCCCAGGTAAAGGAGTGACAAAATGGATATCAACCTTATCACGTATTCCTCTTTCTGTGAAATACGAATCAGCTAGGAATACAAACTCTAGAGGTGCGACAGGACATTTAATAGGCATTTCTGTAATGTTAAGAACTAACTTACCACCTTCCCAGTGCTTGAAGAAATCTGCTAATGCAACTGCACCTTCAATTGTATAAAAATCGAATATGTTTTTATACCATAACTCATCCGTCATTCCCTCTGTTTCTTCAGGACGAATTTTCGCACCAGTCGCAATTACTAGATAATCATAAGTTAAAACTTGATTATTTGATAAGAGTACTCGATTCTCCTTCGGTTCAATTTGATCTATACCTGACATGATTACTTCGACACCTGAAGGAAAGAAATCACGTTTTGGTTTGATCACATCATTCTTATTGTATATACCAAAAGGAATAAACAAAAATCCTGGTTGGTAATAATGAGTTTCATACTGATCTACAATTGTGATACTCCATTCGGAACTTTCCAGTTCATTCACAAATTTATTCACCATCATTGTTCCGGCTGTACCTGCTCCAAGTATTAATAATTTTTTCATTTTCTTCCTTTCACTTAAGGTAATAATTCCTTCATTTTATTTTTTATTGATTCACAAGTTCCAAAACTTTGATAGACCTCACATTCTCTACAGTCTTTACCCTCACAATAATTATTTTTGTGGTTGATCATCCAACATGGTTTGTCATGAGAATTGAATGCAATGCAATTTTTTCTATCATCCAGGCTGCAATTGACAATAGACCAACAAGGTATAAGAGCTAAAACTCTTCGAATTCCTTCTATATTAATTTTATCTTGATTTATAGTTCTACGAATACAAGTGATTCTCTCTATGTCCTTATCGGAATATAATCGCTGTCCACTTTCCTTTTTAAATGGGATTATGAGTCCTTCTCTCTCATACATTCTTAAGGTATGGACAGAGATATTCAAAAGATTGGCTGCACTGCTTATCGTATATTTTGGATTATTTGGATCAATTAACATTTAGTAATCTCTTAATAGTTGATATTAGATGATATCAACTATCTTGCCATTAGATTATGTGTGCTTTTGAATTAAAAATCCATATTTGTAATCCTTCTTTCTATAATTTGAGAGAGTGGATGTTTTTCCTTCTTGAAAATGAGAAGTAGTTTTTCTCTTAAATATTCTACTTAAAAAGTTCATAAAGAATAAAAAAAGGCAATAATAAAAGAAATTTCAACATTCGTTTAGCAATCTTATTTTATTAACATGTATTTATTA
>JBDLIN010000279.1:0-4993 GCA_039714835.1 Bacteroidota bacterium
AGTCTCCAGTGAACAAGCTGATAATAATGAGAGCGCAGAAAAAGCTATTGATGGAGATGAACAAACCAATTGGATTACACAGTGGAGACCAAATGCACTTGAACACCCTCATTTTATTTCAATTAATCTAGGAGAAGAACTCTTGCTCAAAGGATTTACATATACACCAAGAAAAGTTATTATTAATGGTACAATAAAAGAGTATATTTTCTATGTTAGTTTAGATGGAGAAAATTGGAAAGAAGTAATTCACAGTAAGTTTGAGAATATTAAAAACAATCCTGTAAAACAACATGTGAGATTTGATAAAGAAGTTAGAGCTAGATATATCAAATTAAAATCTTTAAGAGAAATTAATAATAATCCATGGACCTCTGCTGGGGAGATTGGAGTAATTACAAAATAAAGTGGGAATAAAATTAAAAATAAATAATACTTGTATTCAAGGGATATTTTAAAGGAGTTCATAATGTTAGAAAGTAATCTTATTCGTAAAGGAATTATAAAGACTACTGTTGTATTGGTTTTATCGCTATTGTTATTTAGTATTTCGGCCTGTAGCAGTAATACAAAATCACCAAACATAGTTATTATTTTTACTGATGATCAAGGATATGCAGATGTCGGTACTTACGGAGCGAAAGGTTTTACAACACCGAATTTGGATAAAATGGCTGATGAAGGTATGCGCTTTACAAACTTCTATGTGTCGCAAGCTGTTTGCTCTGCATCTAGAGCTGCAATGTTAACTGGCTGCTATTCAGAGCGTGTAGGTATCCAGGGTGCATTAATGCCGTGGAGCAATATTGGGTTAAATCCAGACGAAGATACAATTGCAGATATGCTCAAGAAACAAGGATATGCAACCGGCGTATTTGGGAAATGGCATCTTGGACATCATGAAGAGTTTTTACCACCTAATCAAGGTTTTGATGAGTATCTCGGATTGCCGTATTCAAATGACATGTGGCCAGTTGGATATGATGGCAAACCTATGGTTGAAGGAAGAAAAAAATATTATCCGCCGCTCCCTTTGATTGATGGAAAATTACCTGTTGATACGATAAGAACTCTGGATGATCAAGGAACTTTAACAACTCGTTATACGGAACGTGCTGTTAAGTTTATTGAAAAAAATAAATCAAATCCATTCTTTCTTTATGTACCTCATTCTATGCCGCATGTACCACTTGGTGTTTCAGATAAATTCAAAGGTAAAAGTGAGCAGGGAATGTATGGCGATGTTATAATGGAAATTGACTGGTCAGTTGGTGAAATTTTAAGATCGTTAAGAGAGAATGGACTAGAAGAGAATACCATAGTGATATTCGCAAGTGACAATGGGCCCTGGCTTAATTTTGGGAATCATGCAGGATCAGCACTTCCTCTGCGTGAAGGAAAAGGTACAATGTTTGAAGGGGGACCTCGCGTTCCATGTATTATCAGATGGCCTGAAAATATTCAAGCAGGATCTATTTGTGATAAGATGGCAGCTACAATAGATTTTCTACCCACAATTGCTGAAATAACTGGAGCACCTCTCCCCAAAAATAAAATAGACGGAGTAAACATTTTACAACTTTTAAAAGGGAATGAAGATGCAAATCCACGCAATGAATATTTCTATTATTATGGAAGGGAGTTGCGAGCAGTTAGGCAAGGTGAGTGGAAATTATATTTTCCACACAGCTCCCGCTCCTATGCTGGAACTAAAGTTGGTAAGGATGGTCTGCCCGGGGAATACGCTACTATAACACTTAAGAGTCATGAATTATATAATTTGAATGATGATATAAGCGAAACAAAAAATGTTGCTGAATTAAATCCCGATATTGTAAAACGTTTGGAGAAGTTAGCGCAATCTAAGCGAGAAGAATTGGGAGATAAAATTACAAATACTAGGGGTAAAGAAATTCGTGAGCCAGGACGAAGGATTTCAGAAAATATCAGTGAAGTTAAACACTTAGCAGTTGGCAAAAAAATATCCCTTAAAAATCTATATCATCCTAATTATACTGGTGGAGGAAAAGCTGGATTAACGAATGGTACTCGCGGTACAACTGATCATCAAGATGGTACATGGCAAGGATATGAAGGTATTGACCAAGAAGTAGTGATTGATCTAGGTGAACAGACAAAAATTAAAAAAGTAACATGTGGTTTCCTAAGAGATCAGATGGTATGGGTATTTTTACCGAAAGAAGTAGAAATATCGTTATCAAGGGATGGTGAAAAATACGAAAAAGTAAAAGAGTTCAAAGAAAAACTAGAAGTTGCACCACAAGCATTAAAAAAAGAATATACAGCAAAGTTCGAAGAAAAAGAAATACAATTTATTAAGGTTAAAATTAAGAATCGTGCTGTTTGTCCAGAATGGCATCCTGGTGCAGGTGGCAGAGCTTGGTTCTTTACTGATGAAATAATTGTAGAATAGTTTTGATAAGATTATTTAACAGAGATTACTCTGTTTTAGCATTTTGATTTAATAAATTAAATAATAATAATGGAAAGATAATGAAACATACTATTATAGTGTTGTTAACAGTTTTGATAATACTTCCATACGGATACTCCTCTGCATTAGAATTAAAGAGTAATAAGGAGAAAACAACACAACAAAATTCTAAACCGGAACCATTCGATTATACTCCTGAATGGAAAAGCAAGATCAAAGAACTTGCTCCGGAAAAATCTACTGTCAAGTCTAAAAGCAATCGTAAAGTACTTCTTTTTTCACTTTCTACAGGTTATCAGCATTGGGTAATTCCACATACAGCAGCGGTTATAGAAGCACTTTCAGAGAAAACGGGAGCATTTGAAGTTATTAGGAGCGATGATGTTCAGATGTTTGATCCTGATAAAATCAAAGAGTTTGACGCAGTTATTCTTAACAACACGTGTTCAAAAGGGGAATACAGAAATATATTTATCGATGCTTTAGGTAAATATAAAAAAGATGAAGCTACAGCTTTAGAGAAGAGCCTTATCGAATTTGTCAATAATGGTGGGGGCCTTACAGCAATTCATGGAGCAATAGTAGTTTTGAATAAGTCAGAAGAGTTTGACAATTTGCTGGGTGGAAGCTTTGATTTTCATCCGGCACAGCAACAAGTTACATTAAATTTGGTTGAACCGAATCATCCTTTGCTTAAAGCGTTTTCAGGAAAATCATTCGTTCATTTTGACGAACCATATCTTTTTAAAGGCACTTATAACAAACTGAATTTCAGACCCCTATTAGTAATGGATACAAAAAAATTGGAATGTGGCGATAAGCAAGAAATGGTCGAATCGCAAGTTCGTTATACAGCATGGATAAAAAAGTATGGTAAGGGTAAGGTATTTTATTGTTCCCCATCTCACAACGCCCAAAGTTTTGAAGATCCAAGACTATTGCAATTTCTTCTTGACGGTATTCAATACACTCTAGGCGATCTAGAATGCGATGATTCGCCAATTAAAAAGGATTGATTATTATTAAAAAATAAATCAAGAGAGAAATTATGAAAAACAATTATGGTCTTTGTCAGTTCTGTACTATTATTATTTTAGGATTAATGCTTCTTAGCTGTACAAGTAAAGAACTACCAAAAAATCCAAACGTTGTTCTCATTTTAGTTGATGATCTTGGATGGGCAGATGTTGGATGTTATGGAAATACCTATTATGAAACACCTAACATTGATAAAATAGCAGAAGAAGGGATGAAATTTACAAACGGTTATGCAGCATGTGCTGTTTGCTCACCAACAAGAGGAGCCGTTTTAACTGGGAGATATCCAACACGATTTGGAATTACTGATTGGATTCGTCCTTGGACTCCAATAAAAGATGGAAAACAACCGGTTGGCTATGAAAGCAAGTCTGATAGAAAATTGCAGACACCCAAGAATCATTTATTCTTAGATCAAGAAGAAATTACAATTGCGGAAATATTAAAAGATGCTGGATACACAACTTGTCATATTGGGAAATGGCATCTTGGACAGAAAGATTGGTTCCCCGAAACTCAAGGCTTTGATTACAATATTGGTGGTTATGAAGTAGGAGAACCGACCAGTTACTTTGATCCATATAAAAATCCAACATTGAAAGATAGAAAGAATGGGGAGTATCTAACTGATCGAGAAGCAGATGAAGCGACAAGATTTATTCAAGAAGCAGTTGAGCAAGAGAAACCTTTCTTCCTTTATATGTCTCATTATGCAGTCCATACTCCGATTGGAGCAAAAGAAGATTTAATTGAATACTATAGAAATAAAGAAATCCCAAAAGACAGAAAATTCCATCCCAAATATGCTGCAATGGTGCATAGTTTAGATGAAGCAGTGGGAAAGATTAGTTCCACTTTAGAAAGATTAAATGTTACTGAAAACACAGTAGTTATTTTTACTTCCGATAATGGAGGGTTAAAAACTCCTTGGGGTAAAGAGGGAGTAATAAAATGGACAGATAATTCTCCATTACGGTCCGGGAAAGGTTATCCATATGAAGGAGGAATTCGTGAACCATTTATTGTTAAGTGGCCTGGACAAATAAAGGAGGGAAGTCTATCAAAAGAGTTAGTGAACAGTATTGATATTCTTCCAACAATCTGTGAAATGACAGGACAGCCAGTACCAAAAGCAAAAGCGATTGATGGAAAGAGTATCTTGCCAGTATTGATTAACGACAAAAAATTGGATCGAAAAACTTTATTCTGGCATTATCCTCATTATAGAGGAGATTATGCTGCTCCATACAGTGTTATTAGAGATGGGGATTGGAAACTAATTCGGTGGTATGATAGAAATAGCAATGAACTTTACAATCTCATAGAGGATCCATCAGAGAAAAATAATCTATACGAGCAGAATCAAGTTATAGTTAAAGCATTAGAGGAAAAGTTAGATAAATGGTTAAAAGAAACCGGTGCAAAACTACCAAAACTTAATCCGGATTATATTGAAAAGAGAAAAAAATAATCATTTGGCATACTTTAATTTTTCATCTT
>JBDLIN010000280.1:0-4951 GCA_039714835.1 Bacteroidota bacterium
AGAAAAATTAGAGTCGAAGAGAGAGTTTGGTGTTTTGACTTGAGTGTTACCATTGGTGAATGGACGAAACTGTCTTAGCGACAGGGTATGCTACCTCATGCGTGAAATAGGGTATAATAATTGAGGTTTAATAGTATTAAATAATCATATTATTTGTGTTTTTTAAAATTTTGAAGTAACAAGTAACTTTTAAAACAATTTTAAGGTGAAATATGAAGTTTATTGAAAAATATACAGGTAAAATATTAGTGTTATTTTTGATTCCAATGTTATTGTTAGTCAATACTTGTGGTGATGATGAGATTACTTCACCAGATAATGGAGGTGATCCGGGAGGTTCTGATTTTGGGAAAACAACTTCAGTAGTGATTATAGTAAATCCAAAGATCAATGAAGGATCTACTACAACTGTTAAATCGGGTACTCAAAGAGAAAATGTAAGTATTAAAGCAGCAGACTTAGAGACTGTATCCACGGATCCAACGGGATTAGCAGTAATAAAAGATTTACCCGCAGATACTGTTTCTTTGAAGTTTTCGTCTAGATCAATTGATCTTAATGTTGTTCAAGAAAAAGAATTATATGATGTGGTCGTATCATATACATCTAATGGAGTTGAAGAAATTATACCGGCCGTTAGATATCCAATAGGTGGGACAGTTATAACTGTTAAACCGGGTGATGATCTTAATGATTCTCTTAAAGCAGATGATATAATTGTTTATATGGAACCAGGGATATATAATGGTGATGTTACTATAAATGCTGAAGGAGTACTGCTTTTTGGTTCTTGGGATGAAGTAGAAGGTTCAGAATCAATCATTAATGGAAAGTTAATGGTGAATGGAGGAAATGTAAGAATGCGGGGAGTTACTGTTGATAGTTTGACAACTGTAAGAGCTAATGGATTTTCAGCAGCTTTTTGCGAATTCAACAATGCTGATATTTCTGGAAATTTGGTATCTTTGTTACGTAATATATTCAATGGTACAAATGTAAAAGTCCCCAGCAGTTCAGCTGTTCTTTTAGATAACAAAAATTTACTCTAGTTTAACTAACACAAAAAATAGGAGACATTATGAAAACATATATTTTGTCAATTGTGTTTGGATTTGTCTTATTAGGAATTGGATGTGACTCAACAGAAACTGAAGAATTACTACCAAGAGATTTTACTGTCGATGCTTATTCTAAAGTTAGTGTTGATGGTCAAGTACAAGTAATTTTTAATAAAGGAAATCAACTTGCAAAAACAACTGATTCCGGATTTAGAGTTGTAATAAAATCTTCTGATGAACAATTAAAGAGTATAACTGTAAAAAGTGAAAATGGTGAATTATCAATTTCTGCTGGGAATAATATTGTTTTAGAAGATGACGTAATCATTGAATTGACTACATCAGAGTTAGATGAAATAAAACTTGAGAGTGACCAAAAAGCAGTATTTGTCGGTACCTTTGACCAGGAAGAATTGAGTGTTGTAACGGAAGCGAGCAGTGAGTTGAGTCTATTAGGTGTAAAAATAAACAGACTTTATTCTGTACAGCAGGGAGAATCTTCATTTAACTTATCTACTTGGTCAGAAATGATTGACGGAGAACCATCTTATGCAGAGGATAGAGGAATATTATTGAATGATACAACTCTTTTAGTTGATAATTCAATAATTGTTGTTGGTGACAGTATTAAACTAGGAGATACTGAACCAATAGAATGGATAGTTTACGGTGAGGATGTAAGAGAATATTTCCAGATAGATTATTGTGATTTTAAGACTGAAGGAAATACAACCATTAATGCTGATACCGCACCAATAAAAGAAATAAACATCAAACTTGAAGGAACTTCACAAGCAAGAATTTGGGCTATTGATAAAATAACTGGAAAAGGTGAAGGAAGTTCAATCCTATATTATTTAGGTGATCCCGATTATAGTGGTTTTGTTACTCAGGGAGGTGCTCAAATAATTTCAATAAATTAAGGTAAAAATAAAAAGGTGAGAGTCCCACCCATAGGAATGGCGGGCAAGCACACACATACTAAATTCTGTCTTCTGAATTCTGACTCCCGCGATGGCGGCCAAGTCTGCTTTCTAACCCATCAAGTATAGGGATCGAGTCTATACTCCTTGCTAATAGCAATCTAAATAGATTGACAAAACACATATCTTTTCATATATACTTTTATAAGCATAAAAATAATTACACCACCTTGAGAGAAACATTCGGGAATCTGGATTGAACTTTATCTATCATGAATATTGGGTTTCTCATAAGACAGTTGTACATAATATGGCATTATAAAATATGGGGCGGTTATGAAAAGAAGGATATTAATTTCTATTCTTGTTTGCTTTACGATCATATTATTACAGCATACTTCACTTGCACAAACTTTCATCAATGGAGGGGATGTTTTCGGATTTTGGCAAAGAGAAGGTTCCCCATTTATTATAAACGCTGACATAACAATACCCTCTGATACGACTTTAGTTATTGAATCTGGTGTTAGAGTTGAATTTCAAGATCACTACGCCCTTGACGTTCAAGGAGTAATACTTGCTGTGGGTACTGAGTCTGATAGTATCATCTTCACAATTAATGATACCAGTGGTTTTAGTGATCGAAATTCCACTTCAGGAGGTTGGGAGGGAATAAGACTTGTGGATCTCGATAAATCTATTGATTCCTCCAGATTTGAATTTTGCAGGTTTGAATATGCAAAAGCAGTAGGAGATGTTTGGCATATAAATGCTGGTGGAGCATTAACGGTGATAAATTTTGATAAGGTCATTGTGTCTCATTCCCTATTTTACAATAATTCTGCTGGGGGTGATACTACGGAAGTACCTACGGGTGGAGCAATTCATTTAGCATGGTCAGATATAGCTTTATTAGAAAATACATTCATCAATAACGTAGCTGTTTCTGGAGGTGCTATTCAGATGCATGAGTCGAATCCCATGTTTAGAGAGAATTTGTTTAAGAATAATTCCGCTTCAGACAATAGTGGGGCTATTGCAGTTGGTTGGAAAAGTTCTACAAGTTTCGATGGAGATAGATTTGAAAACAATCATGCTGAAAACAATGGAGGAGCCGTGACATGTTGGGATTCCACAGCTACAACATTCAGAAATGTATTCTTTCAAAATAATCAAAGTAATGATGGTGGCGCCATATATGCTACTTCAGCAAATATAGATTTTATGAGCACAACATTTTTAAATAACTGTGCAAAGTCTATTGGAGGAGGAATAAATGCATTTAGAAGTGAAATACAATTAGATTCTTGTTCGATTGTAAATGATACTTCCTATGTCTTTGGTGGCGGGGCTGGTTTTTATGAATCAGTAGTTATAATAGATAATTCAGAATTCAATGATAATTCCTCTGGAGTTTTAGGAGGAGCGCTTCATTCTAATTATAGCCATTTAGAAGTAAACAATTGTATGTTTAATAGAGATACTAGTGAATCGGGTGGAGCCATTTTTGCATGGTATAATAACCTAAAAATAAAAGAATGTGAATTTAGAGACAATTCCGCAAAGCATAATAGTGGAGCTATTTATTCTGAAAATGGTAGAACCCATATAATGAATTGTACTTTTGATGGTAATCGTTCTATATGGGGAGGTGCTGTCGGTTTTTACAACGATACAACATCAATAAGCGGGTCAAGATTCATGCAAAATTCGGCAGAACATGGTGGAGCTTTGAACTCTGGATTTTCCGATCTTCGTCTATCGAATTTAATTTTCAAAGAGAATCACTCAATCTGGGGAGGGGGCGCGTCATTTGGGAACTGTGATCTGCAATTGGATAGTACATTATTTCAATCAAATTATGCTAGCAGTAATGCTGGTGGAATGGAATATTTCACAGACACATTAATTCAATCAGAGTCTTATAGTCTTACGATTAACAATACGAACTTCGAAGATAATTTCGGTTATTTTAGAGGTGCTTTAGAAATCCAGCAGAGACAATCTCAAGAATCAATTTTAGGTTTAGAAATTGGTCAATGTAATTTTCTCAGAAATTCCTCTGATCGAGGAGGTAATATTCTAATCAGTGGAATGATTGATGATTTCCATTTTTTCAATTCAATTATCGGAGAAAATAGAAGTGTTTTAAGGACTTCTGGTTGTCAATTCTCAAATTATGCTATTGGAACAGTTTCAAACTGTTTATTTTATTCCAATAAAACTGCAGGGGGAGGTACAGCTGCAGCAATTGGAGCAAATGGGAAAATAACCTTTACTAATTGTACATTTGTAAATAATAAGGGCATTAGCGGTGCAGCGCTTACTCAAAGACGCACTAGTTCAGTAATATTATTTAACTCGATAATGTGGGGAAATATACCCAGAAGCTGTCTAGTAAATGCTGTTTCAGATACTGTCGGCTGTGATTTAAGTATTTATTACTCTGACATTCAATTTGGCTTAGATTCAATAATGGTGAGCGATTCTATATCCTCAGTCAATTGGGTCTTGGGAAATATTGATGAGGACCCATCATTTGTTGATACAATTACTTCAAATTACAAATTATCAGATAGTAGTGCCTGTCTTGGTGTGGGAGAAACATCAATTGAACATGAAGGAATGATTATAATTAGTCCTAATAAAGACTTAGGTGGAGCTATCAGACCGAATCCAGAAAATTCAAAGCCGGATCTTGGGGCCTATGAAAATGGCACTTTAGTCTCTGTTCAAAAACAATCTTTGAATGCTCATAAATTTCAATTACATCAAAATCATCCTAATCCATTTAATCCAAGCACAAGAATCAAGTATCAAATACCTGTGAATGTGAAACGTAAGACGTTAAATGTGAGATTAAAAGTGTACGACATACTTGGTAGAGAAGTAGCAACACTAGTCAATAAAGAACAATCAACTGGAAATTACGAAGTAGAATTTAATGCCTCAAACTTAACTAGTGGAATT
>JBDLIN010000281.1:0-4927 GCA_039714835.1 Bacteroidota bacterium
CCCTTTTTCGATATACTGCACCCATTAATTAAAAATTAAGAACACATTTATGGAGAGTTTATGTTTGATGACAATTTTAAGTTCACAGTAGTCGATCGATTCACAAAATATGTTAAATACGATACTCAATCAGATGAAGATTCCGAAACAATACCAAGTACCGAAAAACAGAAAGTATTATCAAAAGATTTAGTAGAAGAATTATTAGAACTTGGTTTGAACGATGCTCATATGGATGAAAACGGGTATGTAATGGCAACACTTCCGGGTAATTCAGAAAAGGATGTTCCGGTAATTGGTTTTATCGCTCATGTTGATACTTCACCAGCTGTTAAAGCGAGTGATGTTAATCCACAGATACACAAGAATTATCAAGGTGGTGATATTGAAATTGGAAACGGAAAAGTGATAGATGCTGCTGGCAATCCCGAGTTAGCTGATATGATTGGAATGGATATTATCACTACAGACGGAACAACATTACTTAGTGCGGATGATAAAGCTGGAATCGCTGAAATTATGGATGCTCTAACATATTTGAAAGCCCATCCTGGAATTAAACATGGTACTATTAAAATTGGATTTACTCCGGATGAAGAAATTGGACGTGGAGCCGATAAATTTGAAGTTAAAAAGTTTGGAGCAAAATATGCTTATACTATTGATGGATCAACTCGAGGCGAAGTTGAAACAGAAACTTTTAGCGCTGATGCTGTTGTTATAACTTTTAATGGAATTAATGTTCATCCTGGATATGCAAAAGATAAATTAGTTAACTCAATGAAAGTCGCTGCAAATTTTATTGATTCTCTTCCAAAAAATGAATTATCTCCTGAAACCACAGCAAAACGAGAAGGTTATGTTCACCCTGTTTCTATTACCGGAAATGAGGAGAAAACAGTAGTTAAATTTATCATCAGAGATTTTATTGACGAAAAATTAAAAGAGTTCGAGAATACTTTAAAAACATTATGTGAAAAAGCTGTTGAAAACTATCCAGGCTCATCATTTGAGTTTGAGATAATTGAGCAATACCGAAATATGAAATACATTCTAAATGATCATCCAATGGTTGAAGATAATGCACTCGAATCATTGAAGAGGCTTGGAATTAAACCGATCCAATCAGCCATTCGTGGCGGTACAGATGGTTCTCGCTTAAGTTATATGGGTCTTCCAACTCCAAACTTATTCGCTGGTGGTCATAATTTCCATGCAATAACAGAATATGTTGCTGTACAAGATATGGAAGCTTCTGTAAAAAATATTGTTACTCTTATCCAGGTTTGGGAAGAGAAAGCTTAACAGATAATATAGAAAGATTTTTATTATGTATGTTGATACACATGCTCATCTGTTCTTTAATAATTTCAATGAAGATAGAGATGAGGTTATAAAGAGGGCTCTAGAAGCCGGTGTTAATTATATGATTGTTCCTGGGACTGATCTGGAAACATCCAAACAGGCTATTGAATTAGCTGAGCAGTACGATTCAATTTACGCTGCAGTTGGGATACATCCGCATGATACAAGGGAATGGAATGATTCGATAATCAGCGAACTGAAAGAATTAGCAAAGCATGAAAAAGTAGTAGCTATTGGTGAAATTGGATTGGATTATTATTATGATTTTTCTCCAAAGGAAACACAGTTAGTTGCGTTTGAAAAGCAGATTGAACTTGCATTAGAGTTGGGGAAGCCAATTATAGTTCATAATCGGGATTCCAATGAAGATATTATGGAATTTGCTCGTAAGTATAAAAAGAGTGGATTAAAAGCACAGTATCACTGTTTTGCTGGTTCTGCAAATGATGCTCGCAACTTGATTAAAATGGGACACTTCATTTCATTCACTGGAAATATTACTTTCAAGAAAGCTGACAGTATTAGAGAAGTATTAGCTAATGTTAACCCCCAAAATCTATTACTTGAAACCGATTCTCCTTTCTTAACACCAGTTCCATTTAGAGGAAAGAGAAATGAACCTGCTAATATTCCACTTATTGCAGAAACTGTTGCTGAGATTCATCATCTAACTCCAGCTGATATAGCTAGAATAACAAGCTGGAATGCATATAAACTATTCGGAATAGGAAAGAAAATGGATATTAGTTTTACTTATCAAATCGGAAAATCACTTTATATAAATATCACAAATAGATGTAATGCAGATTGTGTGTTCTGTGATAGAAAAGGTGATGCGGTTATTAAAGGATATAATTTGAAGATGAGCGAAGCTGAGGAACCTGATGCAGAGGTTTACATTGAGGAAATTGGTGATCCAACTATGTATAATGAAATTGTGTTTTGCGGTTATGGTGAACCAACCATTAGGTGGGATGTTGTTAAAAAAGTAGCTGAAGCCGTAAAAGCAAAAGGGGGTAAAACCCGCTTAAATACTGACGGTCACGGGAGCTTTATCAATAAAAGGGATATTACTTCGGAACTTTGTGGATTGATAGATACAATTTCAATTAGTCTCAATTCAACTGATCCAGATCAATATGCCAAATTAATGAGAGTAGATAGATCTATGCACGCAGAGATGCTTGATTTTGCAAAGAAAGCAAAAATGTATTCTCATGTTGTTTTGTCTATTGTAGGGTTAAGCTCAGTTGATACCGAAGAAGCAAAAAAGTTTGTTACTGAAGAAGTAGGAGTTGATTTTAGAGAAAGGGAGTACTTTTAATGAAGAGACTAATTGTAATTTACCTATTTATTTCTTTAGCAAATTCATTTGCCCAATCTGATGTATTTTCAACTGCTGATGAAATAGATCTCTTATTGAAGAGCAAGTTCTTTAAATCTTGTCAAATTGCTGTTGATGCATATGATCTTACAGCGAAGGAAATTATTTATAGGAATAATCAGCAGTTGCTTATGAGACCAGCATCAAACATGAAAATATTAACATCCTCTGCTGCTTTGTATTTCCTAGGTCCAGATTATAATTTCACAACAACAATAGCATATGATGGTGAGATAGATGACTCTGTTTTAACCGGTAATTTATATTTCATTGGAGGATTTGATCCGGACCTCACAACCGAAGATCTGGATTCAATGGTTATGGAAATAAAAGAAGAAGGAATATCTCGAATAGATGGAAGCTTGTACGGAGATATTTCGAAAATGGATTCTCTCTATTGGGGCAGCGGTTGGATGTGGGATGATGATCCTTCAACTAATTTCCCATATATGACTCCTCTTGTCATTAATGATGCTGCAGTAAAAGTTGTAGTAACGCCATCTACTGTGGGTGAAAAACCAACCGTATCATTTATTCCTGATGTTTTTAATGGAGATTACAAGAACATAGCAGTAACAGAAGAAAGTGATACTCTTTCTCTGAAAGTTACTCGTGATTGGCTTCATAATTCTGACGAAATTTTAATCAGTGGTGTGATAGGTTCAGATGAAGAACCAGATACAACAGAATTAAATTTATCTCAAACAACGCGATATTTTCTATCGCTTGCAAAAGAACTTCTTAGTAAAAATGGCATTAATGTTAATGGGAAGATTGACACCGCATCAACACCTGAAGAAATTGAAGTTTTATTTAAACATGAAAGACCATTTTCCGAAGTAATCATTAACCTTAATAAAGACAGTGATAATTTAAGTACAGAGATGACTTTAAGGGCCATGGCTAATGGACATTATGGGAAACACGCCTCAGCAAAAGAGGGATTGAAGTTTATAGATAGTTTGATATCAATTGTCGGACTTAATCCTAGAACTTATAGACTTGTTGATGGTTCGGGAGTATCTCATTATAATTTGGTTTCTGTTGAACTATTAAATGAATTGCTCAAATATTTTTATGTGGAACAAGAAGAACTGTTCAATATTCTATATGATTCATTCCCAATTGGAGGGGTGGACGGTACCCTTGAATCTAGAATGAAAGAAGGATCAACATTTAATAATGTTCATGCAAAAACGGGGACTCTTAGTGGTGTGAGTGCATTGGCAGGATATCTTACTGCGAAAAACGGACATATAATTTCATTTGCTATCAACACACAGAATTTTGTCGGCAGTGCCGATAAAGCACGAAAATTCCAAGATAAGATTTGTGAGATCCTTGCAAATATTGAGAATTAGACATGAAACTTCATAAGCAATTTAATGTATCAGCTATTCCATTTAATTCTGATATTCTAAGCGGAATATTATGGCAGTTGGATATCGAGGGAATTACCGAAAATGAAAATTCTCTTTCAATTTATTCGAATGAAACAAGTAGTACTTCCATTTTACAGATAAGTGATCTGTTAAATTCTCTTAAAGAACAAAATCTTATCGAATCCTTTTCTGTTGAAGAAACCTCTATAAAAGAAAAGAACTGGAATGAAGAGTGGGAAAAATCGATTGAAGTAATTGAGATCAATGAGAAAATTGTAATTAAACCTACTTTTAGAGATTATACTCCAAAAGAAGAACAGTTAGTGATAACAATCGATCCGAAAATGTCCTTTGGCACAGGAGAACATGAAACCACAAAACTTGTATTAACATTTCTAGAAAAATACATTGAGAATGGAATTAGTGTTTTAGACGTTGGCAGCGGAACAGGAATTTTATCAATTGCTGCAGCACTACTTGGTGCCGAAAGTGTAATAGGGATAGACAACGATCAATGGTGCTTGGAAAACGGAATTGAGAATGTAGTTCTTAATAATGTTGCAGATAAAGTTGATATAAAGTTTGGTGAAATAAAGGATGTTGAGACGGAACCGTTTGATTTGCTCCTTGCAAATATAAATAAGCATATTCTTCTTGATATAGTTGATGATATTTTTAGATTCACTAAATCTTCAGGCAAAGTGATATTATCCGGATTATTGGTTAGTGATAAAAGCGATATTTCTGAACTTTATACAAAAAAAGGATTTTCTCTAATCGAAGAAAAAATCCTTGG
>JBDLIN010000282.1:0-4913 GCA_039714835.1 Bacteroidota bacterium
GTTTTTAACATTTCAATTATTTCTTTTTCTAAAAATTCTCGGTCTTTCATTTTATCAATCTATTATTAGTTGCTGAACATCTTTTTGACTTTATAAAGAGCTTCTACAAAAACATCTATCTCCTCAATTGTATTATAAAATGCAAAGGAGGCTCTTGCGGTTGCCGTCAGATTATATCTTTGCATGATTGGTTGTGTACAATGGTGTCCGGTTCTTATTGCCACCCCATCTGTGTCAATTATGGTCCCAATATCATACGGATGGATATCTTCAATGATAAAGGAGTTAACAGATGCTTTCCTAGAAGCGTTTCCAATTATTCTTAGTCCTGGTACTTCCAACATCTTTTTGGTTGCATATTTTAGAAGCATGTTTTCGTGAGCAATAATATCAGCAAAGTTTAAAGTGTTTAAATATTTCATTGCTACTCCTAGACCTATTCCTCCAACAATATTTGGAGTTCCGGCTTCAAATTTATTTGGGAGATCATCAAATGTTGTCTTTTCAAATGTGACTGTTCGAATCATATCCCCCCCTCCTTGATATGGAGGAAGCTTTTCCAACAGCTCCGTTTTTCCATATAAAACACCAATACCTGTTGGTCCAAAAAGCTTATGACCGGAGAACACAAAGAAATCACAATCTAACTCTTGAACATCTATCTTTTGATGAGCAACAGCCTGAGCTCCATCAACTAGGACAGGAACTCCAGCAGCATGAGCAATTTCAATAATCTCTTTTATTGGATTTATTGTACCAAGAGTATTTGAAGTGTGAACAATAGAAACAAGTTTGGTTTTCTCATTTATCATTGTTCTGTAAGATTCAAAATCCAATTCACCTTCATCAGTAATCGGGATCACTTTTAGTTTAACTTTCTTTCGATCACTAAGTAATTGCCAAGGAACTATATTTGCATGATGTTCCATATTGGATACAATTATTTCATCACCTTCATTTAACATACCAGATCTGCACATTGTGCTTGCAATAAGATTAATACCTTCAGTTGTACCTTTAGTGAAAATTATTTCAGAAGCTGACATAGCATTTATAAATTCTTTTACTTTTAATCTGGAACTCTCATAAAGCTCAGTAGCAACTTCACTTAAAAAATGAAGACCCCTATGAATATTTGCATTTTCATAGGTATAGTAGTTTGTCATACTGTCTATAACAAGATTAGGCTTTTGAGTAGTCGCTGCGTTGTCAAAATATACTAATGGTTTGTCATTAACTAACCGTTTTAGTATTGGAAAATCTTCACGTATTTTTTCGACATCAAATTTGCGATAATTTCCTTTTTCTTTAATTTCAGTTTGAGTAGATAGTATTTCCATATTACACTTCTTCTCGTTTTAGATGATCAAATATTAAATGATTTAATTTATCTCGTAGTGATTCGATTTTTACTTTTGATACAACATCCTCAGCAAAAGCAGTTATGAGCATTGACTTTGCTTTTTCTTCAGGAATACCTCTAGAAAGAATGTAAAACAATGCAGTTTCATCAAGATGACCAACTGTCGCACCGTGTGAACATTTTACATCATCAGCATATATTTCTAATTGAGGCTTAGTATCGATCGAAGCATCCTCAGAAAGTAAAATATTTTTATTCGATTGATATGCATTAGTAATTTGAGCATCCTTATCAACTAATATCTTTCCGCTGAATACACCGTGCGAGTTATCATCCAAAATACTTTTATATAACTCGTTGCTATTGCAGTTTGGTTTTGCATGATCAATAAATGTATGATTGTCTATATGCTGGTCATCCTTACCAATGGACAATCCATAATAATTACATTCTATATTTTCATCATCCATCTTTGAATTAATATCATTTCGTACTAAACTGCCTCCGAAAGAAAAATTATAATGGCTAAAAACTGAATTCAATTTCTGATGAACTTCCGTTCTTTCAACATGGTAAGAGTTCTCATTCTCTAATTCTAACTTGTAAAGATTTACTACAGCATTTTCATTAACAATAACTTCGGTTGTAATATTAGTAAAATATTCATTTCCCTCAATTCCAACATACTTTGTTATGATAGATGCTTGACTATTTCTACCAGCATAGATCAAGGTTCTTGGTGTGTTGAATGTTAACTCTTTATGATGACCAGATATATTTAAAATGCACACCGGCTTTTCCAATACAACTCCATCGGGGATGCAAATTACTGAACCATCAATAAGATAAGAATCATTTAAATAGTCAAAAGCGGTTTTATCTTTTATTACTTTTCCTAAATTGTTAGCAATTATTCTATTCTCAGATTTTAATCCTTCGCTTAAATTTCCAATAAAAACTTTGTTTGAAAGGTCTTTAGTATCTGACATACTTTCAGAATATTTTCCGTTTATAAACACCAATAAATGATGATCAAATCCTTCAACACCATATTCTTTAATATCTTCATCTTTCAAAATCACTTCATCTTGAGTAGATGCATGTAAAAAATATTCATTTAATATTTTACTAAGATTAGTATACTTCCACTCTTCTGTCTTTAATGTGGGGAACTCCTTTTCACTTAGCTGCTGCAGAGAGTTCTGTCGAATCTTTTTTAATAAAGGATTATCGTTTCCATTAAGTTTCGATTCAAAACTTTCTGAATGCGAGGTATACCAATCAGTTACATTTTTATTTACTACTTCACTTTTCATTCGTTCTCCTTAACCTTGAACCTCAGCAGTATCATATTCACCATTCTTTATCCAGTCGTAACCTTTCTCTTCCAATTCTAACGCTAATTCCTTACCACCAGACCTGATAATCTGACCATTATATAATACATGAATATGATCCGGTACAATATATTCTAGAAGTCTTTGATAATGAGTTACAAGAATTACTGCATTATTTTTAGACTTAAACTCATTTACACCGTGTGAAACTATCTTTAAAGCATCAATATCCAGCCCGGAATCTGTTTCATCAAGTATAGCTAACTTTGGTTGAAGCATTAGCAACTGAAAAATTTCATTTCTCTTTTTCTCTCCTCCGGAAAAGCCGGCATTTACAGCACGACTGATCAATGAATCATCCATTCCAACAATTTTTGCAGTTTGCCGCATCATATCAAGAAATTCTTTAGGTGATAATTCTTCTTCACCTTTATATTTTTTTATTTCATTAAGTGCTGTCTGCAGAAATGTTGCGTTGCTTATTCCCGGAATTTCAATTGGATATTGAAAAGCTAGAAACAATCCTTCTCTAGCTCTATCTTCAGGAGCCATATCTAAAAGATCTCTATCATTGAAAACTACTTCACCGCTAGTAACTTCATAATTTTCGTTCCCAGACAACACATTGGCCAAAGTTGATTTCCCAGATCCATTTGGACCCATAATAGCATGCACTTCACCAGCATTTACTTGAAGATTAAGACCTTTTAATATTTCTTTACCTTCAATATTAGCTTTTAAATTTTTTATCGATATCATTTTAATTCCTAATTAATAATTCGTAATTCATAATTTCACTATCCTACACTTCCTTCAAGACTAAGTGCAAGCAGCTTGGTTGCCTCAACAGCAAATTCCATCGGTAATTCTTTAAATACTTCTTTGCAAAAACCATTGACGATCATATTGACTGCATCTTCTGTAGATATCCCCCGCTGGTTAAGATAAAATATTTGATCCTCACCAACTTTGGAAGTTGTAGCTTCATGCTCAACGGTAGCAGTTGGATTATCAATTTCAAGATATGGGAATGTGTGTGCCCCACAAGTATCGCTCATCAACATAGAATCACATTGTGAAAAGTTTCTTGCACCGTCAGCATTTTTTGAGACTTTTACCAATCCTCTATAAGAGTTGTCACTCTTGCCGGCAGAAATACCTTTTGAAATAATTGTGCTTTTGGTATTCTTTCCAAGATGGATCATCTTCGTCCCAGTATCTGCCTGTTGATAATTGTTTGTTACAGCAACAGAATTAAACTCACCAATTGAATTATCCCCTTTTAGTATAGTGCTTGGATATTTCCATGTGATAGCAGAACCGGTTTCAACTTGTGTCCAGGATATTTTGGAATTTATTCCTTTTGCCAAAGCTCTCTTTGTAACAAAATTGTAAATCCCGCCTTTACCATCTTTATCACCCGGATACCAATTCTGAACAGTTGAATATTTTATTTCGGCATTGTCATGTGCAACAAGTTCAACCACCGCAGCATGCAGTTGATTATTATCTCTCATCGGAGCAGTACAACCTTCAAGATAACTTACATAGCTGTTGTCTTCAGCTACAATAAGAGTTCTTTCAAACTGACCAGTATCCATAGAGTTTATTCTGAAGTAAGTTGACAATTCCATCGGGCAGCGGACACCTTTTGGAATATAGACAAATGATCCTTCACTAAATACTGCAGAATTAAGTGCTGCATAAAAATTATCAGTTGACGGTACAACAGAGCCAAGATATTTTTTAACTAAATCTGGATAATCTCTTACCGCTTCTGAAAGAGGACAGAAAATGATACCTTCTTTTTTCAGAGTTTCCTTGAATGTAGTTGCTACAGAAACAGAATCGAACACAGCATCAACAGCAACGTTAGATAACTTTTTCTGTTCTTCAATAGGAATTCCCAACTTTTCAAATGTTTTCAACAATTCAGGGTCAACTTCATCAAGACTAGCTAATTGCGGTTTTTTCTTAGGTGCTGAGTAATACCTAATATCTTGAAAATCAATTTGTGAATATTTTACTTTCGCCCACTTCGGCTCTACCATTTTTTGCCAATGTCTGAAAGCTTTTAATCTCCATTCAGTAAGCCATTCAGGTTCATCTTTCTTTTTTGAAATAGCTCGTACTATATCCTCATTCAGACCTTTTGGAAAATCTTCTTCTTCTATATCGGTTACAAATCCCCATTTATACTCAGAATCTGTAAC
>JBDLIN010000283.1:0-4913 GCA_039714835.1 Bacteroidota bacterium
CCATTTAACCCATGCACAACAATTAAATACCAAATACCGTCAAACGTGAAAGGTGAAACGTCAAACGTAAAATTGATTGTGTATGATGTGCTGGGAAGGGAAGTAGCGATGTTGGTTAACAAAGAACAGAAACCAGGTAGTTATGAAGTTGTTTTCGATGCGAGAAACCTAACATCTGGAGTGTATTATTATCAGTTGAGAAGTGACTCATTTTATAAAACTAGAAAAATGATTCTTTTAAAATAAGGGATTTGATATGAAATATTATTTAACAACACTTTTAATTTTGTTGTTTGTCAGCGCGGCATCTTCACAAATTCATGTAGTCGATCCCCCGAAACCTAACTTCGAGGAAAGAATTAGTTCTGTCGTTAATGAAATTAGAATTATTGATACGCATGAACATTTAGCAACCGAAGAAGATAGACTGCAACTTGGTAATAAAATTGATTTTACATTTCTATTCAGACATTACGTTAAAGAAGATCTAATTTCTTCGAGCAATAATGATAATAAAGGATTGATAGAAATAATATACCAAAATGATTTCTCCTTGTCGGACAGGTGGGAAATATTGAAGCCAATCTATAAAGCAGTTCGCAGTACAGGTTATGGTCGTGTACCTCTAATTGCCGCTCGTGATTTATATGAGGTCTCAGATATAAACGAATCAACAATTGAAGAATTATCTTCCAGAATGAAAGAAGCGAATAAGCCGGGTCTATATCAGCATGTTTTGAAAGAAAAAGCAAAAATTGATTTATCTATTCAGGATATGGGACATCGAAAATTTGATGAGAATTTCTACCGCCATGTTGAAAGATTTGACCATTTTGTATTTATTTCATCCGGATCAGAGATGGTCAATTTAGGAAAGCAATATAAAATTCCAATTAACACACTTGATGATTATAATAATACACTTAAAAAAGCATTCAAAGCTGGAATTGATTATGGTATGGTTGGCGTTAAGTCTGCTCTAGCATATAAGCGTATTCTTGAATATAAAAATGTTTCTAAGAAAAAAGCAGAAAAAATATTCACAGCACTTTTGAATAATGCTACTATAAGTTCAGAAGATATAAAAGCTTTACAAGATTATTTTATGCACCGACTATTGGATCTTGTTGATGAATTCAATTTGCCAATCCAGATTCATACAGGACTTCATGCCGGCAATGGAAATCTTATTACAAATTCAAAACCTACTCACCTTGTTAATTTATTTTTTGAATATCCTAATGTGGATTTTATCCTTTTTCATGCAAGTTATCCTTATGGTGGGGAGTTGGGTACATTAGCAAAAAATTTCCCTAATGTTTTTATTGATATGTGCTGGGCATACGTAATATCTCCTTCCTACAGTAAACGATATCTTCACGAGTGGATAGAAACGGTACCTGCAAACAAGATTATGGGTTTTGGCGGAGATTATAGTTTTGTTGAAGCGGTTTATGCTCATTCAGTAATGGCAAGACAAATAATTTCTGATGTACTTATTGAAAAAGTTAGAGATCAATATTTAACCGAGAATGAAGCAATTGATATTGCGAAAATGATATTGCGTGAAAATGCTGAAAAAGTCTTCAAACTAAATGATAAATCAACAAATCTTGATGAATTAGAAGTGCTGAAAAAACCAGGTCCGCTCCATGACTGGTGGGAGATACATAAAACAAATGCTGGTTTTATTCGCAGTTGGAAAGTAATTGGTATATTCGATTTTGGAACAGGACTCAATGAGATTTATCCCCCGGAGGAAGAGATTGAACTTAGTAAAAATTATAATGGTAAAGGAGGTATGGTTCAGTGGCAAACTGAAAACATTTCTCCATCAGGATATTTAAATTTAATTTCAGTTCTTAGTAAAAGAAATGAAAATGTTAATCCTAGAGGTGAAGGTATTGCTTATGCATATACAGAAGTAATAAGTCCAGATGATAGAGAAGTCAAAGTGACTCTTGGTAGTAACGATGGTGCAAAGATGTGGATTAATAATGATGTCGTTTATAGTTTACATGTTGGAAGAAATGCAGTTGCTGACCAAGAAATATTTTCAGTAAAACTAAAAAAAGGGACAAATAAAATTCTAGTAAAAGTTGAAAACATTGGAGCTAGCTGGGGACTTTATATGCGAATTGTTGATCCTAATAATGAATTAAAAATAAAACAGTTTAAAGATTGATGGTTGAAATTAATTTTTGGATAAAATATTAGAGAATTATAACAAATATCAAGATTTATTGGATTATGATTAAATTTAAGCTCAAAAGAATGCTATAATAAGAAGTAATTATAAAAAATATATTTGGAGAATAAAAATGAAAAAACTTAGTAAAATCCTTCTATTATTTATACATCTTTTCCCTATTCTGCTTATGGGGAATGAACTTTTTGATGGACCCTATTTACAAAACGCAAGGTCAACAGAAATCACAATTTTATGGGAAACAAAATCATTAACTATTGGAAAAGTTATCTTTGGAACAAATGCTTCCCAACTAAAACACTCTGTCAGTGAAAATACACCAAGTACTTTACACCAGATTACTTTAAAAAATCTAAAACCGCACCAATCCTATTTTTACAAATGTATATGGGAAAATGGAAAAACAGAGATAGGAAAATTCAGAACAGCACCTGCTGATAATTCTACACCACTTCGTTTTGCTGTTGTTGGTGATTCGCGAAGTGATCTTGCTATGTGTACAAAAATATCTAACATGATTGTTGACCAAGACCCGGATATCCTCCTTCATACCGGTGATATTGTTGCCCGCGGAACAAATCTGCATGAGTGGAAAACCTTCCTTTTTGATCCCATGGAAAGATTGTTACGAAATATTCCATTCTATCCTGTCCTAGGTAATCATGAACAAGAATCACCACATTATTATAATTATTTTCCGCTGCATAACAAAAAACCGTGGTGGTCAGTTGATTATGGATCAGTACATATTATTGGCTTGGATACAAGTGTTCCAACAGATCCGGAATCGGAACAATATCAATTTTTACTTACTGATTTGAAAAATAATAAGAAAGAATGGACGATTGTCGTATTTCATTATCCACTTTTTCATGTTCACCCAACTAGACCGATCTATGAATTTCGGTATGACTGGCAATCCTTATTCATGGAATATGGTGTGGATCTTGTACTTACGGGTCATGATCATTATTATCACCGTTCATTTCCAATTGGGCGAATGACAGAAAAACAAAAAGGTGTTGTTCACATTACAACTGCCGGTGGCGGAGCATCACTTTATCCAGTTATTCCCCAATCTTATTCAGCATATTATCGTAGTATTTATCATTATCTGCTTGTTGATGTGACAGAAAGCGAATTGGAGATTCGTGCAGTTAGTGAAAACAATGAAATATTCGATGCCATAATCATTAATAAGAACCAGGATTATTTGCCAGAGAATTTTGTAGAATTCGATATGTTTGAGCTGGAACGTAACCTAAAAAGTAAACTAGGTAATCTTTCTCCGAATGAAAATAAAAATGGCTTAGTTTTTTTTGATACAACATTTACAATCGAAACAAATTTTTACATGCCTGTCATTGGTAATTACCAGTGGCAATCAACAGATGCTTGGGAAATGGATCAAACTACCCAAAAGGTTACCGTAGATCCTGGGGGAAAATTACAAATAAAGTTTAAAGGACGTGTTGATAAAAAGCACTTCATACCAACACCTGAACTTAAACTTAAATTAGAAGCTAATAATTCTTCACGCAATGTTACTGGACAGCGGCCATACCAGCATTATCTCGGATTCAGAAATCAAGAATTACTGTTTTCCATTGAAGAAGCAGCTTATCAAAATGCTATTTCGTCTTCAGCAGATAATCTTTCACCAATGTTTTATTTCCTTGATTACTATGCAGGAAGTAAATATGCTTATGACATAATTGTTGCATTGGGTAGAAAAATTTTAAGAACCAAGGATAGGAATATTTTATTCAATCTTGAAAAAATAGTAAAGAACGATCCAAGCGATTTGAATAAGTTTAGAATATATCCATTTTATTTTCTGTTTGATGATTTTACACACATTGAGGAATGGGCAGAAATAATAGGACGTCTCTCACCTGAACAGTTATCTTATGCCCCGAAACTAATTTGCAAGTTAAGTGAGTTAGATAATTTCAATTCTCATAAAGTTACCAATTGGAAACTCCTTGGACCTTTTGCTGCACATGATCGTGAAGGATTATCGAAAGTATATCCTCCCGAACTTGAGCTTGATTTTGCAAAAAAATATAAAGTTGATGGTGACAAAAAAATCCAATGGAATGACTATCACTCAAGTGAAAAATCTATTGACCTATTAGAAACTTTAGATGCTCCAGAGTTCTCTTCTAAAGAAGGTGTTGCATATGCCTATACTGCAGTTAATGCAAAAGAAAGTGGTGAGATATTATTACTTTTAGGAACCGATGATGATCCTGCGGTGTGGGTGAATAACAAAGAAGTTCATAGAAAAAATGTTGGACGCGGTGTGAAGGCTTGTAATGACATTATTAGTGTTCCTGTGAAAAAAGGGAAAAATGATGTACTAGTAAAAATTGTTCAACGTGGCGGCGGTTGGGGATTAAATCTGCAAATATCCGACTGGATGCGAGTTTTAAATTAGATATACAGAAAATACAATAATATTTCTGAGTATAAAAATTGGAGATAATTTTAAATGGATTCAAAAATAAAATGGGGAATATTAAGTTCAGCAGCTATTGCAGTTGAACATGTAATACCAGCAATAATGAACAGTAAGTATGGCGATGTTCATGCGATAGCATCCAGAAGTTATGATAAAGCTAAAAGTGCAGCTGCTAAATTTAACATTCCAAAATGTTACGGCTCTTATGAGGATCTATTATTGGATGAAGAAATCGAAGCT
>JBDLIN010000284.1:0-4893 GCA_039714835.1 Bacteroidota bacterium
AAAGTTATGACATCAACACGATTTTCTAAAACTTTGATTCCATACCATGTAGAAACTGGTCCGGTCAACCAGTTTTCATTGTTTGTCCAATTGTTTCCACCTGTACTGTCATATAAAGCAACTAATGCGAGTGAATCTTGCTCTAATACTTGTGCTGGAGTTAATATATTAATATAGAAAAGAAGTGTTATACAAAGACTAACTAAATAAAATCTTTTTTTTGAGTTCATAACATTCTCCATGTATTCATTACGTAATTTTTATTTGCATTACTTCTGTAAATCTATTTGATGAATAAAAGCTTTTTACTTTCAATAAATGAACCGCCGTGTAATCTGTATATGTAAACACCACTTGTTAGTCCGCTTCCATCAAAATTAACTTCATAGTACCCCGGTTGCTGCTGTTCGTTTACAAGCGTTGCAACTTCCCTTCCAAGAATGTCATAAACTTTAAGTGAAACAAATACTTGATGCTGGATTCTAGATTCTTGATACTGATTACTGCTTACTGAATACTGCTTACTGTTAACTGGGATTTGATATTTTATCTTTGTACTTGGGTTAAACGGATTTGGGTAATTTTGGTATAACTTAAACTCCTTTGGTATTACCGGCTCCGGACATGCAATTGCAGTAGCTTTATCAAAATATAACTTTAGCCCCCAAGCTTGCAGTGTCCCTGTGTTTCCTTCAATATCATCATAAATGCTTAATGTCCATTCACCAATTGGATTGACTCCATTAAAGACCGACAATGGACTGTGGGATTTATAAGTACCAGAGAATGGCGCCTCACCTTCATCAATAACTGTTGTTGAAGCATCAGATAAATTACAATTAATAATGTTAGCTCCTTCCTCACCAGCTTGATAGATTAAAGTATCTGTAATTCCTTCGTGACTTAACAACAGAGTGAGATCAGCAACATGAGAATGAATAACTGAATCCAGCATTACGGTAATACCAGAAACAACATTATCTTCCAATACTTTTAATAATTTAGGACTTGCTTCAACATCTAAAATATCGCTTGCTACACCCAGATCAGGTATTTCAAAATTAAGAGCAAATCTTCGATATGTACTTACTGTAAGTTCACCACCTCCATCTACTGTTTTCAGAATTACTCCATCAAATCCTGCTATCCAACCAACACCATTTTCAGTAAAACTCAATGATCGTAGCTCACTGATGCCTCCAGAATTTTGGAAGTACCAATTTTCACCTCCATCATATGAATAAAGGATCGTGCCATTTGCTCCAGCGATCCAGCCTCTGTTTTCATCAACAAAATAGACTGAATTGAGCCTTTCATATGTAACTTTAGGTGTGGTTTCAATCCATGTATCACCCCCGTCTGTAGTTCGATAAATTATACCACCTACTCCAACTACCCATCCATGCTGATAGTCAGTAAAATATATCGAGTGAAATTTACTCAAATTATCAGGTGAAATATCAACCCAATTATCTCCACCATCGGTAGTTTTTAATACTGTACCGCTCATACCTGCAGCCCAGCCATAGTTTTTGCTAACAAAATTTATTGCATATAAATGGTATCCGCTATTTTGATGTTGGATTTGCCATGTATCTCCATAATCCTCTGTTTTCCAGATGCTTCCAAACTCACCTGCCACCCAAGCTTTCCCTCTAAAGCGCTTATGAACTGCATTTAGATGATTTGTTGTTGATATACTTTTATCAATCCAAAAAGTTAAGCCATAACTATTTCTATACTTAAGTATGGTTCCGTACTCGCCGACAGCAAAACCTGCATTAGGATAAATAAAATCAACTGCTCGTAAGTCATAGGCTGCAAGAGAATCATTTTTAATCCAATTGACAACAGAATCATTCTTTGTCCATTGAACGCCACCATCAACAGTTTGATAAATAGTTCCCTTTGCTCCAACAACCCAACCATTATTTTCATCTACGAAATCAATACTACTGAGCCAATCAGTAAAACCACTAGATTCAAATTGCCATTCTCCACCTGATTCATGTTGATGCAGAATATCCCCGGCCTGCCCAACAATTCGCCATGTATCAACTCCGTAAAGAATATTATCTGTTCCCGAGATTTGAACACTCCAATTCACTCCAAAATCATCAGAATATAATATTGTTCCATTGTAACCAACAACTTTGCACTTTCCAGCATGGTTTAACCAAACATCTTTCAAATGGCTAGTTGTATTAGAATTTGGTAATGTCCAATTTGCACCGCCATCTGTTGTAACGAAGATTGCACCATTATCACCAACAGCACATCCATAATTTAAGTCATAAAAGTATATTGAGTTCATTCTATTTGCAGGAATGATAGAGTTTGTCCATGTATCTCCTCCATTCTGGGTATACTTAATAACTCCATTGTGCCCGGCTGCACCTGCTAGCCAGCCATTATTTTCATCTAGAAAATAGACTGAGAAATAGTGCTGTGAACCAATTCCCGATAAGTTAGTCCAATCCTTTCCACCATTGTTTGTGCGGAGTATAGTTTCATCCTGCCCAACAGCCCACCCGTTTTTAGTATCAATAAAAAAGACAGAGAGCAACATTTTGTCTGTACCGCTTTCCTGCTCATGCCATTTTATTAAATTGTCTCCTTCACAATGTATAATTGTTCCATTATAACCTACTGCCCAGCCATGTGTATTCTGAAAACAAATTGAATACAAGTTTTCTTGTGTAGGAGCTTGAAAAGCTAACCACTTGGAATAGTCCACTTTCTTTGAAAGAAGTGTTCCGTAATCTCCACATGCAAAATATGTCCCACTCGATACATCACGACAGATATCATAAATGTCATTTCCCTGTGGCCGCGGGTTTTGCCAAAACCAACCTTCTTGTGAAATTACTTGATTAGATAATAAAGTGGTAAATACAATAAGAATGTAAATTGATTTTTTCATTTGCTCCTCCTAAAAATATTTAAATATTTGGATAGCAATTATATTTTGAAAATTATCCTAATTTTATTGTGAACATGGTAATCCAGCTATGCTATCCACTTTATGGTGAAAGCTCATCACTTTTAGTTTTATTCAATTAAGTAATTGTCTTTTTGTTGCTGTATTACCTTGGGAGAAGCCCAATAAATTCAGGAGAGAAAAAGTTCAACACAAAAATCAAAATGTTTCCCTCAAGGAGGAATAATTATTTTTATGACTATAAAAAGAACTTAAGGAATGGATTGAAGATTGTCAAGATATATTTGTCTTGTTTAATGAGACATGTTGTCGGTGTTTATCTATTGTCTTTATTGCATTACAGTAGGATTCTATGTGTTTTAATCCCACGCCAATTGAAAGTCGATCATTGGAAGGAATAGATTCCATTCATTACCGTATGGATACTGCCCATAAACTAATTTATACCCAAAACATAATTCAGTGTAATCACTGAATTTCCAATGGATCATTCCCTTGTTTTCGAATGAGTAATTATAATCAACTCCTGGTATATATGAAATATCTCCATCAATCAGATAATTGAATTTACCGATCACTTTCCCTTGCATATCAACACCAAAACGAAATCCATAACCATGATAAAAAACAGCTAGTCGTTGGTAAGCAAGAGGATAATCTATTAAGGCTCTTTCATCATATTCATCAGATTTTATTGCCAAGCTGAAACCAACTTTTCCGGTAATTAAATGATTTTCAAAAACACTTTTAGAGAACAATAATTCGTTATAGACTTCAACCATATGAGGAATGTCGAATTCAGATGAAATTATTCCACCGGCACCTTCCATTGAGGATAATCGTAATAAAAACGTTGGATATGTTAGGCTATGTCTCGTTGCAGTTTTAAATCCAAGAAGATCATTGTGTGACCATTTTAAACTTATATTCGGCATTACAAAAAATAGTATTGGATGCGCTGCCAGCTCAACTTTCTCTGACAAACCATATCGTAAAGGATGAAAGACACCGACTTCCCATCTTCCTTCAGGTAAAGTATAAGCAGTTCCTATCGACCAAATTCTTTGATCAGCTTCTTCTGTCTGCGCTACAATAAAAGAATATGAGAAGATCACACACATAAACAATATAATTTTATATCTTCTCATTACGGCACCTCAATTACAGAACTTACTGCAGCATGATCAGATATATTGATAACATCCTTATGTGTAATTTCGGAACCGGTTTTCCAATTCATATTAGTGAAGAGATAATCAAGTTTTCGGTCCCAGTCGGTATTGACCCTTGTGGTGTGAGTAAAATATTCACTCTGGCTATTTCCATAATCTGAAAGTGATACTGCAGGAGTGTAAGAATCATATAACGGCTGCATCCATGTGATTTCATGAGTATGGTTGCTGCCATCCTTATGAAAGGGATCATCACCAGATTGATGAAATGACTCACCAGAACACATATCTTCAATACAAAAATCGGTTGAGTCTGAATTTGGAGGAAGTAGATTAAAATCACCGCCAATTACAAAGCTTTTTCCGTCAGAGTTAGATTTATTCAATTCTTTCATTAGTACATCTATCTGTCTCTTCTTAGAATCATCTGTGGCAAAAGCAGATAAATGAAGATCGTATGCAATAAAATCACCAATCTGAGGTAATGTAATTTCAGCTTTTAAAATACAAGGCTGTATATAAAAATAATGGGTTAATGCATCTTGATCTTCCCTTCTAGGAAGTTTAATACGCTGTGCATCCTTAATTTTCCATCTTGATAAAATAGCATTTCCTTCATGAATTCTACCTAATCCGTCACTTGGAACAAATGGAGACTTCCATGTATATGCAAAAACACCGTAATTGAAATAGGTATGATCAAGTAAATATTGCAGCTGATTTATATAACCCGATTTCTTTGCATTTAGATCTACTTCCTGAAGAAGAATAATGTCCGGT
>JBDLIN010000285.1:0-4865 GCA_039714835.1 Bacteroidota bacterium
CATTATTAATAAAAGCCATTAAGTTATTTATCTGATCTTCCTCTTTATCATATATTGCCTTGATGTTATACGTCACAAGACTAATTGCATTTGTATTGATATTAAGTTTCTCGTGTGAGGCGTCTCCGTAATCAATATAGTCAATTGATACACATGACTGGATGAATGTTATTAAGAATACAAGCAGTATCCAATATTTCGATAAAATACTTCTCAACAGAAATTCCTTTCAATTTTGAATTTGTAATCATAATAAGACCTTATGATTTAATCAACTTTTAGTACTGCCTTTAATGCTAAATGGTCTGAAATACTACTTCCATTTTTATCTTTGACGTCTGTTATATTGATCGAGTTCACCGTAATGTTTTTCAATGGAATTTGTCCAATTCGGTCATAGGCAAAAATGTAATCAAATCGTTTATATATTCTGAACATATTATTGATTATGGAATATTCTTTTAGGTCGGTGTTGAATTCACCATAAAGGTCTCTGGGAGCACCTAAATATTTTTGAATTGTCTCAACATCACTCTCATCATAAGCATCGTAGTTGAAATCACCAGTTAAGATCACAATAAGATCTTTCGGATCATTAATAAGATTATTTTTTAAGATTGTTGTTACTGCATTTTCAATAAAGGCGTAGATTTGCTTTAATTGATTTGTTCTATGTCTTCGTGAACTAATTGCCTGCAAGTGTGTAGTAAACAAAAATAATTTTGTTGAATCATCAATTTGATAAAGAGTTCCTAACACTGACTTGTTTGAAAAAATATCCATTGAAATTGAAAGCTCTTTGATGAGCATTTGATGAACTGCACCACTTGTAACATCAGTGTTTTCATCAAAATCTATATGAGAGAGATCAACCTTGGGAAACCGTGAAATTGAAAACAAACCTGCATCTTGACAAATATTTGATGGAAAAGAGCTGTAGTCAATCCTTGGTATTTTAGATTTATAAAACCGAGAGTTCACATTCTCAAGTAAGTGACTTCGCGTCTTTTCATCAAACACCTCTTGCAGTAAAACGAAATCATATAACTCTTGATCAAGATAATTTGAAAGCCCAAGAATTTTATCCTCTCCTTTACCTAGTATGGTTTGAACATTATATGTTATAATACTAACTTCGTTATTATTATGATTTCCTCTTCCATTTACATCATTCACTTTTGGATTAAACTCAGGAGCAGACGAACATGAGTTTAGAATCATAAAAACAACTATTGCTGCAGTTGTTAAAATTTTCATTTAACTATTCCTTTCATAAATACAGCGTGGGGAAAAAGATGAAATTGGTTTAAAACAAAAATTTATATTTAATAATATAACAATTAAACTATCCTATCAATAAAAAAAATCAGATTTCTATAATACGACTTATCTTCCCGTCCTTCTAATATCCTCACACTCTAAAACTTTTTCCCATAACCATTTTGTGTTACATTTATCATTGATTTCCCCAGCTCATTCAGTGTCCCAACATATTTGGGGAAAAGCTTTTCAAACAAAGGATATAGCGGAGAAAGTATTTTATAAATTTTATATGTTTGCTTTAATTCTTATATTGAAGTAATGTTCGATCGATTTGTTACCTAAAAACTAAAGAAAACATCCATATAATTATGGCAAATTACCCGTAAATATAATTTTTAGAAAGATATGACATAATTATGACATAATTATGACACCTTGAATTGATTTTTCTACTAAATTCCAACTGAGTATTTAATAATATTCGGTGAGAAATGAATACTGAAAATCAAATAATCTCTGAAATTCTAAAGAATTTCAAAAAATCCCCATTACACAAAAATAATTTTTTTGAATCCGACTGCGAAGTTATCAGACTTGGGAATAATGATTATCTGTTCACTATTGACAGTTACTCGGAAGAGGATCATTTCAGAGTTAACGATCCCTACACGCTTGGAGTGAATCTCGCAGTTTGCACAATCAGCGATATTTTTGCATGCGGTGGCAGACCCATATTTTTCAGCAATAGTTTAACAAAGGAAGAATCATGGAATTTGGATTATGTTAACTCGCTTTCAAAAGGGATCGCCTCGATTCTTGAAAAGTGCGGGATAGGTTTTATCGGCGGAGATATCGGTTTTTCAGATAGATGGAATTTCACCGGAATTGTGATAGGGGAAACGGATAAATTAATAAAACGTACCGGTGTAAAATTGAATGATTCAATTTATGTAACGGGCGAAATAGGCAATGGAAACTTTGAAGCCGCATCTAGATTAATAAAGCAAGGACCAGAGCTGGATTTGCTATTCAAACGAAACAAGGTGAAGTTTCCACTCAGGGAAAAAGAATCTCAACTAATATCAAAATATGCAAATGCTTGCATTGATACGAGTGACGGGTTATTTAAGTCGCTTAATATTCTTTCAGAAGTAAATAACACTGGATTTATTATTTCAGGAATCCCCTATTCTTCAATCGGAATCGATTTGGTGAAATTACTTAGTTTACCATCGGAAACTCTCATGTTTGGCGAAAGTGGGGAATACGAATTGTTATTCACGGTATCACCAAACAATGAAGAAAAGCTAGTTGTTGAAGCCGAATCAATCGACATAGATTTGCATAAAATCGGGACAGTAGTTGATAAGTCGAAAAAAATATTACACGCATATAACCGCGATATTGAGTTGAGCGACTTCAATATTTGGGGAAGAGATTTTGATGATCATTACCAATACATTCAACGCTTAACAGAATATTTGAAAAATAAAATTACTAAAGAAAATGTATAGCGCTTTAATAACCGGAGCAAGTGGACTTATTGGAAGTCATATCGCCGAATATTTTACCGGTGAAAGGCTTCGTATAGCTTGCTTGGTTAGGAAGAACAGCAGAACTGAATTTTTAGAGACACTGAACGTAGAAATAAAATACGGCGACATAACTGATATTGATAGTTTAACCAAAGCTTTCACTGAAACCGACTTTATAATACACACCGCCGCAAAAGTTTCTGACTGGGGAAGATTTGCAGACTTCTACAAAACAAATGTTACCGGTACCTTGAATGTATTAAAAGCTGCTGTTCACTGCGGAATAAAAAATGTCATCATCACAGGTTCTATTTCATGTTACGGAGAGGAATCTTCTACACAAATAAAAAATGAAGATGGTGTATACGATTCGCACTACAAGTATTTTTTAGATAGAGTATTCCCATCGGGCATGAATTACTATCGAGATACTAAAGCCGAAGCAAATAAACAAGCGATTCAATATGCAAAAGAAAACAATCTTAACTTAACTATTATTGATCCGGCCTGGATATATGGTGAAAGAGAGTTTCACTCAGGATTTTATGAATTTCTAAAATCGATAAGAAGTGGATTAAGGTTTGTTCCTGGATCGAAGAAAAACAAGTTTCATACAATTTATGCAAAGGATCTTGCTAAAATATATTATCTAGCTTATAGGAAAAAACTTGTAGGGATAAATCAGATGCTTGCTGTTGCTCCAAGAGCGGAATATCAACATAAAATATTCGATAGTTTTTGTAGAGAAGCAGGGTACAAAATACCGTATAGAATTCCAAAGTTTTTGATTTACCCGTTCGCTTTATTTGCAGAACTATTCTACAAAACATTTCCGATTAAAAATCCGCCGCCCATTTCACGAGCTAGGGTTAATATATTTTACGATAATATCGAGTATTCAGATAAAAAACTGAAGAATTTATTGGGATTTACGCCTGATTATTCATTTGAAGAAAGCATAAGAAAGACCGTAAGCTGGTATAAGAAGAATAACTATTTATAAACAAATGAGTTCATGATGAAAAATGTGACATATTTAATAGGTGTAAAAAAGAAGATATATAATTCATATATAAAACTTTATGTGTTCTTCTATTTTCTTCGTCAAATGCTCACCGGAAATTTGCCGACAAAACATTTTGTCCGATTCTTGAAACGACTTCTGTTTTTCCTCTCAAAGTTGGAGAAAAACAAGTATGTAAAATCCGGCAATTTTACAAAAATGAATTTATATGTTCCTGCATTTCCTTCTGAGGCATTTTTCAAAGCATGTAGAAAAGTAATGATAAGTGATGAGAAAATGCCCTGTATTTCCGTACTATTGTCAGTAACATCCGCTTGCAGATACAATTGTGAACACTGCTACCAGAAATTGGATAAAGGTAAAGACGCTGAAATCAATCTCGTCTGTGATGCAGTAAAACTGCTTGATAAAAAAGGCGTTTCTTTTTTCAATATCGAAGGAGGTGAACCCTTTCTTATTTTCGACAAATTGAAAAAAGTGTGCGAATCCATTTCGGTAGGAGAAATTTGGATAAACTCAACTGGCGATGGAATGACATTAGAGAAACTCAAAATATTAAAATCCTTGGGTGTAAAAGGCATCATATTTTCACTTCATTCGGATGTACAGGAAAAAATTAATGAATTTATGAAGCGGGATGATGCATGGTATACGCTGAAGAGCGGGATGGAAAAATGTCATCAGGCTGGATTGGAAGTTGCTGCTAACAGTTGTTTGATGAAGGAAGACTTTTACAACGACAATTTTCATTCGGTAATGAAAACAGCGAAGAATTTAGGCGTTTCAATTCTTCAATTGATAAAACCAAAACCAGCCGGTGGTTGGCTCGGAGAAGAAGTTTCAAAATTTACAAGTAAGGATTTAAAATTTGTTGAGAAGTTAACAGATGATTACAACAACAAACCAGAATTTAAAAATTACCCCTTTATTGCGGCGCAAATAGTAGATGAGCGAAGTGACATGTTCGGGTGCACCGCGGGAGGAACGGACAGATTTTACATTAATGCAAAAGGCGACGTACAGCCTTGTGAATTTTTAAATAT
>JBDLIN010000286.1:0-4840 GCA_039714835.1 Bacteroidota bacterium
ATATAATCATCCCACAGTGAGATAGTATAATCTTGTGCTTGTATATTCATAGTTAAAAAGAATAAAATGTTAATCCATATAAAAAAATATCTTTGTTCAATACCCATAAATACCTATCATCTTTCAACTCTACCAGATCCATCACCCTTCATAAGATTTTCAACTTCGGCAATAGACACAAAATTAAAATCACCTGGTATCGAATGTTTAAGACATGATGCTGCGACAGCAAAATCTAATGCATCTTTAGTGTTTGATGTTTTTAGAAGTCCATAGATTAATCCAGAAGCAAAAGAATCTCCACCACCAACTCTATCAACAATCTGAATATCATATACTGTTGAACGATATGGTTTAATGCAATCTTTGTCATCCAGTAGTAATGCACTCCAACCATTTCTAGATGCAGAATAACTTTCTCTTAATGTAATAGCTACTGTCTCAAAATTAAATTCATCTTTCAATTGTTTTGCTAACTCAAAGTACCCCTTCTCATCAAGTTTTGCTGATGTTACATCTGTTTTATTGGGTACTAGTCCTAAACTTTTCTCTGCATCTTCTTCATTAGCTATACATACATCTACATATTCCATTAATGGTCCCATAACTTTTTGGGCTTCTTCAGTAGTCCACAATTTTTTTCGGAAATTGAGATCACAGCTTATTTTAATATTCTTTTGTTTGGCTACTTTACAAGCAGTTTGTATAGACTCTTGAGCTTTTTTACCTAATGCAGGAGTTATTCCAGTCCAATGAAACCAGTCAGCATCATTAAATATTTTTTCCCAGTCAAATTCATTTGATTCTGCTTCACTGATTGCTGAGTTATCTCTGTCATACACTACTTTTGAAGAACGCTGACTAGCACCGGTTTCTAGGAAATAGACTCCTATCCTATTCCCACCTCTAACAATCTGAGTTGTATCAACACCAAATTTTCTTAAGTTATTTATAGCTGCTTGACCAATATCATTATTAGGAAGCTTTGTTATGAATTTACTTTCTAATCCATAATTTGCTAAAGATACAGCAACATTAGCTTCTCCTCCGCCATACACGATTTCAAAACTACTAGCTTGTGTAAACCTTTGAAATCCTGGTGTAGATAATCTTAACATTATCTCACCAAATGTAATAATCTTTTTACTTTCCATGATTTTTCTATCTTCAATTATTATATAATTTTTATTTTAATTCTGTAAATCTTCCATTTCTATTAATTTGGATAATTTTTTGCAGCATCAAAAAATGCAAGAATATTTTCAACAGAAGTATCATCTTGGATATTATGTGCTGGAGCAACAATATAACCACCATTTTTTCCAAGAATATCATTTCTTTTTTTAACTTCGGCTTTTATCTGCTCAGGTGTTCCGTTTGGCATTAAATCTTGAATATCAATTCCACCAAAAAATGAAATCTCTTTCCCAAATTCATTTTTTAGAAATTGCGGTTCCATATTAGCTGCAAGCGGTTGAATTGGATTAAGAATATCAAGACCGATTTCTATAAAATCCGGAATTATTGGGATAATAGAACCACAACTATGCCATGCTATTTTAACATCAGAATTCACGCTTCTAAATTCTTGAAACATTTCTTTAATTCTTGGCTTGAAATAATGCCGCCACATTTCAGGTGCAATCAACGTGCTATTTTGTGAACCAAAATCATCTCCGGCCCAGAGAATATCAGCACCCATTTCAATGAGTTTTTTCCCGACTGAAACATTTACTTCCATAACTTTATCAAATAATACATCTACATATTCTTCACCCATTGCCATATCAAGCATTAGTTTTTCTAGTCCAACTAAATACCAGGAAGTTTCAAAGAATACTGTTTCCAAATCAGCAACAATACCATGTGTTCTACCAAATTTATCAATTGTTTTTTGTGCTTCATCAAATCTTCCTTCAGCCATAGGATCAGGAAATTTATAGTTTTTAATATCTTCTACACTCATTGCATTTGCGAGAGGATACTCGTGAAACTCATAATATATACCTGCATCGACAAATTTCATTCCCCATTCATTTAAAAGAATTCCATTATCCAAAGTTTTTGTAGGGAAATCATTTGGAGCACATCCAGCAATACCAACGCAATCGTTACCTAGATGGGTGAGCAAGTCCATATGAGAAATACGTGTTGATAACATTGAATCAAGTGGTTCTTCATAAGGTAAATTTTGATTCTTCGACATTTTTTTTGCTGCTTGTGGAGTAAAGTTTGCAAAAATCGGAGGTCTATCTGGTGTCTCCCGATTTATTGTCTTTAATACTCTTTCTCTGCTGTCCATTTTAACTTCCTTAAAATTTTCTAGTTTATTTTTTATTACTATAACTCTTCAACCGACTTTCCTCTGCGTTTCAATAATTCGCTTTCTATATTATTCATTGTGTCTGTATCAAGATTATAAAAGTACATTAAAATTGCTGCTAAGAAACTACCAGATGCAGGTATTAAACTCATCATTAATATAATACCTTGAATAGTTTCTGTTGATTGGATAATATTAGCTTTAAACCCATACATAGCCAATATCCACCCAGCTAGTGCACCACCAATGGTCCAGCCAAATTTTTGAGCCATTGTTGATGCTGACATTACCAATCCTGTTGCACGTCTGCCGTTCTTCCATTCTGAATAACTGGCACAGTCTGTGTACATTGAAAATATAATTGGTGCTGGTGGTCCTGCAGTAAAACTAAATAATATTTGCAAAACAAACATCATTACAATATCTGTACTATCAAGGAAGAAAAATCCTGCCATAAATAGGGTTGAAAATATCTGAGCAAAAATAAAGACTCTTTTTTTACCAAACATTTTTGATAACCATTCTGTCATAGCAATTGCAACTATGGATACTATTGTACCAGCAAGGAAAAAACTTGTAACTATGATTTCATCTTGAACATAATATTTGAAATAATAGATTATCACTCCATTACGGATAGATACATAGGATAAACTAACTACTCCAACGACAAATAAAAGCAACCATGGAACATTTGATAATAAATCTTTAACATCATTCTTTAAGTTTGTTTTTTGAGCTTTTGGCGGGCTTACCCTCTCCTTCGTTGTATAAAATGCAATAAAGAACAATAAAATTGCTGCAACTGCATATATCATCATAGTACCTTGAAATCCTGAAGCTTCATTCACTACATTTACTTCAAACGGAATTGTAGAGATATCCTCTTTGAAAAAATCAGCAAGATTTAATGTGTCTCTTTCAAATCCTTCTTCTAGATATAAAATACTTGTTGAAGTATCTATTTCATTTGCTAACTCGCTCTTATAAACATTAACAGTTAAGGAATGGGATAATTCTGCTTCTTCAACTTCATTTGCATCCATTACTAGTTTTGCTGCACCAATACCTTCCTCTGAAATAACCACTCGTTGACCTACTACTGAAGCACTAATTATTTCGGTATTTCCACCTCCAATTGTATTAACTAATGGAAGTGTAAGACCCTGAACCAAGAAAAGTCCCGCAAAAGCAAAGATAAATCTGTATTGGGCAAAACTTGTTCTTTGCAATGGATCAGCCGAAACTACACCCATTAAAGCAGAATAAGGTATATTGATTGCTGTATATACCATCATCATTAATGAGTATGTTATGTATGCATAAATGATTTTTCCTTCCATGCTCAATTGTGGAGTTGTAAATGTTAAAACCCCTACAATACCAAATGGTATTGCAAGCCACATTAAATATGGACGAAACTTACCCCATTTTGTATTAGTTCTGTCTGAGATAATACCCATTATTGGATCGTTTATCGAATCCCAAATTCGTGTTACTAAAAACATTGTTCCAGCAGCAGCAGCAGATATTCCAAATACATCAGTATAGAAGTACAGAATAAATATTATAAAAGTTTGAAAAAATAGATTAGATGCTGTATCCCCTAAGCTAAAACCGATTTTTTCTTTAATAGATATTTTTTCTTCAACTAAACTTTTATCTTTTTCCATCAGAATCCTTAGATTATTTTATATTGTTTATCAACCACTTCTATTTTTTATACAATACTAACTATTCAAATCCTTGAATATAATTACCAATACCAATTATAAAGGTTGAAAATATTAAAACTCCAAGACCAATATAGAGATATCGCATTGTCAGTTTACTTGCTCCTTTCCATTCATTCATTATCATTCCCCACATATTGCTGAATATTATTATGAATGACATATGGATTGACCAGCTTGCAAAATCTAAATCCCCCATTTTGGTTGTTCCCATTCCGTAGAACATAAATTGAAAATACCAGATTGTACCACCCATTGCAGAGAAAATATAATTTTTGAGTATGGGTGTATCCTTAGTTTTAACATAATCTTTGATTGTCTTATTCTTAAACGCAAGATAAAGACACCATATAAGATTAGTTGTAAAACCACCACCCATAATTATTATAAAGAGCGGACTATTACTGTATAACTCCGTTGCTCCCATTTCTACAGCTTTAACAGTAATTGATTTACCAGCGGCAATACCAAAAGCAAAACTCGCACTCATAATACCTGCGAAAAAGGCTACCCAAATTCCTTTCTTTAAATTAAATTCAGAAATTGCTTCTGTTTTTTGATCATCAGAAAGTTCACTATCTTTTTTTACTCCAGCTTTACCGGTAATTGCAATCCCAACAAGTGATACAACTATTCCAAGTAATGTAATCCATCCGGAAAGATGTGATACAAGATATCCAAACTGCCCATAATAAATTGGTGGGATTAAGGTTCCAAAAGAAGCAGTTAGACCTAATGCCAGTGCCATTCCAAGCGACATTCCCAAATATCGCATTGTTAAACC
>JBDLIN010000287.1:0-4771 GCA_039714835.1 Bacteroidota bacterium
TATTGGTATGGAAACTACAGAAAGAACTGTTGGTGCTGAAAACAGCATTAATGTGGTCATGACTGTTTCTTCTGAGAATATTTTAGACGAAGTCGTAGTGACAGCACTTGGTATTAAAAGAGAAAAGAAAAGTTTAGGTTATGCTACGCAACAGGTCTCATCAGAAGATATCGGATCTGCCAAAGAAGGAAGTTTCATTAGTTCCTTGTCAGGTAAAGTAAGTGGTGTCCATATTAAAAAACCAGGTCAAATGGGTGGGTCAGCAAACATTATCATAAGGGGGTCAAACTCAATTTCTGCTTCTAATCAAGCATTATTTGTTGTTGACGGTGTGCCTGTTAGTAATAGTACATTAAATTCAAGAGATGCTATGACAAACCGTGGTGGTTATGATTATGGTAATGCAGCCTCTGATATAGACCCTGAATCAATTGAGTCAGTATCAGTTCTTAAAGGTGCTGCTGCAGCTGCCTTATACGGTTCAGAAGCTTCTAATGGTGTTGTACTTATTACCACAAAAAAAGGTAAAGCTCAAAAAGGTTTAGGTGTAACCGTTAATCAAACTTTGATTACCAGTCAAATTGACAAAAGTACCTTCCCAGAATACCAAAATGAATATGGTGCCGGATATGGTCCTTTTTATGGTTCAACCGGTTGGTTTGACGAGGCTGATTTTGATGGTGATGGAGTAGATGATCTAATGGTTCCTTTTGGAGAAGATGCTTCGTATGGTGGAGCACTTGATGGAACTATGGTTTATCAGTGGAATTCACTATTCCCAGAATTGGATACTTATGGGCAAAAGACCCCATATTTACCTGTTAGCAATGGTCCGGCTTCAATCTTTAAAGCAGGTTTAAGTTCGATAACAAGTGTTTCAGTTGACGGTGGTAATGAAAATGGCACGTTCAGGTTAGGCTATACGTATAATGACAGAGAGGGAATTTTACCTAATAGTAAAATGACAACAAATACAATTGATGTTGGTGGTGCTTATCACTTCAACAACAAATTACATGTTGATGCCAAAGTTGTTTATACTGATAGAGGAGCAAAAGGTCGTTACGGTACAGGTTATGATGGAGGAAATAGTCTGCAATCTCTAAGACAATGGTTTCAAGTTAACGTTGATCTAAAAGAACAAGAAGATGCTTATTTGCAAACCTTGAAAAACGTGACATGGAATGTGAACAATTATCAAGACACTAGACCTCACTATTTTGACAATCCATATTGGAATTTATATGAGAATTATCAAACTGATGAGAGAAACAGGGTATTCTCAAAATTACAAGCAACTTATGACTTTACTGATAATTTTAATTTCCTAGCCAGGTTTGGTGTTGATGCATACTCTGATCTTCAAGAGGAAAGAACTGCAATTGGAAGTTTAGATCTATCTCAATACAAAAAATACCAACGCACATTTGAGCAGTATAATTCTGATTTTATTTTCAATTATGATACGGAATTGTCTGACAACGTAGATTTACGCGCATTAATGGGTATGGGAATAAAAAGGAATAGAATTAAATCAACTGATGCTTCTACAAATGGAGGATTAGTAATTCCTCGTGTATATGCACTTGATAATTCTGCTGACAACTTACAACCTCCTGGTGAATATGATGCAACAAGCCTTAAATACGGATTGTATGCACAAGCTTCTTTAAATTTATATAATCTTATGTTTGCCGAAGCTTCTGTTCGTAGAGACGAATCATCAACACTACCAGAAGGAAATAATATTTACTACTATCCTTCAGGTTCATTAAGTTTTATTTTTAGTGAGCTATTGGATGCTGATTGGTTAGATCTTGGTAAATTAAGAGGTGGTTATGCTGCTGTTGCAGGAGACACAGAACCATATAGAGTTTTAAATACATTCTCAGCAAATCCTGTTTTTGATGGAGCACCAATGTATTTTGTTGATGACACATCAAAAAATCCTGACCTGGTTCCTGAAAAAACTACCGAACTAGAGGCTGGATTAGAATTAAGTCTATTTAAAAACAGATTAGGTTTAGACTTATCAGTATATGAGAAAAATACTATTGACCTGATTACTGCAGTACAGGTTTCAACAGGAACAGGTTTCAATTTTAAATGGGTAAATGCCGGTACAATGTCTAATAAAGGTATCGAACTTGCTTTGAATGCTAAACCAATAAAAACCGATAACTTTAAATGGAATATGCAAGTGAACTGGGCTAAAAATAAAAATGAAGTTGTTGAATTATTTGGAGACTCAGAAAATATATTGTTATATTCTGCTTGGAATACATCTGTAAATGCAAGAGTTGGATTACCATTTGGAGCCATAACAGGGTATGACTTTGTATATGATGATGATGGAAACAAATTAGTAGGTAGTGATGGTAGATATTTAAGAAACAATAATGACAGCTCAGCCATTATTGGTAATATTCAACCTGATTGGAATGGTGGTCTAACTAATAATTTTAGTTATAAGAACTTTAATTTAGGTTTCTTAATCGATGTTCAATTTGGTGGAGATATCTACAATGTTGACTACGCATTTGGTCTGGCGACAGGATTGTATGCAGAGACAGTAGGTTTAAACGATCTGGGTAATCCTGTACGTGATCCGTTAACTGAGGATGGAACCAGTGGTGGAATTATTTTAGATGGTGTCTTAGGTACAGTTGAAGTTGATGACGACGGTAACTACATTTATACATCTTCAGGTGTTCAAAATGATATCCGTATCCCAGGTTATTATTATCGTAATGCAGAAGGTTTTTATGGAGGATCCGGTGATAACGGTACTTCAAGATTAGCTGAAAAAGCTCATGTATTTGATGCATCTTATGTAAAATTAAGAGAAGTAACTTTTGGTTATGATATCAATAGTAATCAACTTAGAAAAGTGCCTTTTAATCAAATTAGTTTAGGAGTATTCGGACGTAATTTATGGATAATTCATAAAAATTTACCATATGGTGATCCTGAATACGCTGCGAGTGCCGGTAATTTCCAAGGTATTCAAAATGGTGCTTTACCTAGTGTTAAAGAATACGGGTTAAACGTTAAATTTAAATTTTAAAAACATATAAGACATGAAAAAAATAATAATATTTGTTTTATTGCTTGCTGTTGGTTTTACGTCTTGTGAAGATATAACTTTTCATAATGAAGACCCTAAAAGTCCATCAGAAGTACCGGCAGAGTATTTATTCTCTTACGGTTTAGAAAATCTAGCTCGCCAAATGGCAGATGCTAGCTATAACCAGAACGTTGATCGTTTTTGGTCTAACTATCTTACTCAAACTACTTACATTCAAGAAAGTAATTATGACCCTGTAGATCGTGACGTAGCGGGTAACATGTTTGACAATATTTATACAGAAGTTTTACTTGAATTAAAAAACTGTAAAGAATTAGTCGAAGCAGAAGAAGTCGCTGCTTCATTGACTTCAATAAAGATAAATAAGCTTGCTCAATTAGCGATCTTAGAGGCCTATTCTTACCAATATCTTGTTGATAATTTTGGAAATGTTCCATTTTCAGAAGCTTTAGATATTGATAATATTACTCCGGCATATGATGATGCTGCTACTATCTACAATTCTATTTCTAGCGATTTAAAAAGTGCTTTATCTAGTATTGATACAGGTAGTGAAGGTTTCCCTACAGGAAGTGATATGCTCTATAGTGGTGATATGTCAGCATGGAAAAAGTTTGGAGCTTCAATACTCTTAAAAATGGGAATGAGACTATCTGACTATGATAGCTCAACTGCTTCTGCATTGGTTAACGATGCAACAGGATATGGAGTTTTTTCTGCAAATGACGATAATGCAAGCTTTGGTTTCTTGGGATCTGATCCTTACAAAAGCCCTGTTTATGATTACTTCATAACACAAGGTAGAGCGTCTGATTTTGTTGCAACAACTTTCTTCATTGGTATGCTTAATGATTATAATGACCCTCGTTTAGCAATGTATTTTGACGATAATTTAGGAGAAGATATCTACTTAGGTGGGGTATATGGAGCTGCTGGAAACACCTATACTGATTTAACACACGTTTCAACAACAATCTCTGACGATCCAACATATCCAAGTATTTTAATGGATTACTCAGCTGTTTTATTTTACTTAGCTGAAGCTGTTGAGAGAGGGTTTGTTTCAGGTGATGCAGAAATTTATTATAATGACGCAATTAAATCATCTTTTGATTTTTGGGGTCTTGGTACTGATGATTATGATACTTACATTGTTAATGCTGATGTTGCTTATGATTCTGGCAACTATGTAGAATTAATCGGTACTCAAAAATATATCGCTTCTTATAATCAAGGCCATGAAGCTTGGACTGAAGCAAAACGTCTTGATGTACCTGAGTTACAAATTGCTGAAAATACGAATAGACCAAATCCAAACAGGATGCTTTATCCAAATGATGAAGACCTTATAAATGGTGAAAGTTATCATGCTGCATCTCAAGCTATTGGTGGAGATGAACTGAGCACAAAGTTATTTTGGGATGTTAATTAAAATGGAATTCTTTAACTAATCTTAAATAAACATTTCAAGTTTATATGAAGATAGTTTTTTCAAATCTCCGAGAGTTACAACTCTCGGAGATTTTTGTTTTTTTGATAGTCATTAATAATTTTCAACATACTACTTAAAAAGTATTATTAATTAGTAGTGTCCGATAAAGGATATTAGACCACTACGCTATTAGAAATTAGATGTTATACTGTTTTATACATTACTGATAATCTGTACTATAAAAGAAATTT
>JBDLIN010000288.1:0-4708 GCA_039714835.1 Bacteroidota bacterium
ATACTCTATCCTCTCCAACTTTCCATCAATTTTTGGATTTGGATAAATATTAAATATCTTACAAAGCAAAGGATAAACATCGATATTCCAGAGTGTTCCTATTTTATAAGAATTCTTAAAACGTGGTCCACTTGCAACAAGTATTCCATGCATATCCAAATGTTCTTTTAAATATCCATGATCTCCCTTATTCCCATACTTTCTCATTTCATCAAATTGATTTCCGTCAACAAAAGACCAACCAAGGTCAGCAGCAAGAATAATTGAATAAATATTTTCATTATTCTTAAAATGAAAATGATCAGGAACTTCTGATTTTTTATAAACAGTAAAGTGATCTTCATTTCTTATTACTCTTTGATAGACTGAATCAAAATCTTCACTATGAGGTTCAATCATTACTAATGGTTTTGACCCTCCGGATTTATAATCTAATCCGTCTAAGATTATTTCAAGATTAATAGTTCTCGAAGTATCAATTTCAGTCATTCCGTGATCAGAGAGATAAATAATATTAATACTATCTCTCATTCCAATACTTGTAAGTTCATTATCTAGGTAACCAACCAAGCTATCAAGTCTTTGAATTGATGTATTAATCTCTGGAGAATTTGGTCCAAAGGCATGTCCATATGTGTCAGTATCATGAAAATAAAGTGTAATAAAATGAGGTCTTTCATGATAAGGCATCTGAAGCCAATCGACTACTCCATCAATGCGATTTTTGTATGGTTCATCATGGTTGTAATTTTTAAAATAAGATGGTCGTCGTTTTGGATCATTCATTTCTGATCCTGGCCAGAAATAGCTTGCAGTTGTTATCCCATTCTTCTCGGCAGTTTCCCAAAAGGCTTCACCCTTATACCATTTAGGATTTCGAACAGCATTAGTATCTCCAATTCTGTAATAGTCGCAAGAGTGAGTATCTTCAAATGAATTAAAAATAATACCATGATTTTCAGCATACATTCCCGAAATTATTGAATAATGATTTGGAAATGTTTTAGATGGAGTTACTGGTCGTAATGACACTGCTCTTGCTCCATTACTAATTACGCTGTCCAAATTCGGTGTGATATTTCTATCCAAATAATCCCATCTAAATCCATCAAATGAAACAAGGAGCACATAAGGTGTTGGTTGTGCAAAAAATAATTCTGCAAAAAATAAAGCAAATAAAAGAAAAAACTTTTTCATGATTTTCCAGATTTAATTTATGGCGTAAAGGTTAAATTCGTTTTTTAAATATATGAAAAGTTGTCATGTCTATCAGAAATAAGTGATTCTAGAAATAAAAAAACCCCCACAACTGTGGGGGTTTTGTGTAAACATAATCTATTCAGATTAGTTAAATGCAATAGAAACACCGGCATTATATGAACGGGGTAGACCTAAGTATACTTCTGCTCTTTGGGCTGAGTGACTATCAGCACCACTAATACCATTGTATCTACTATTATCAGTAGCATCTTGTATATAAATAGTATCAAGTATATTGAACGCATGTGCAAACACTTGGAATGACATACCTGCCAAATGAATAGGTAGATCGTAATAGAAATGGAAATCCAATATGTTATAAGATGGTGTTTTCCAACTTTGCTCTCTATCAATATCTACACCATCATCATCAGTTCTACTTGTTGGGTCAAACTGTGCATACATATTGGCATACATTTTCCAGAGCAACTGTACTGACATTCCTTTTATTGGGAAAACAGTAGCACCTAATACAAATGAGGTTTGTGGTTGATCAGCAACCTTCAGGTCTTTAATGTAATAATTATATTCTGTTTGTGTATCATTAGCATAATCCCTATAATAACCTTGTACATCATCAATGTAAGTCCAATTACCATAAGAAACAACACCATCTATTCTGAGTAACTGGAGAGGCATCCAATTAACTTCTAATTCGGCACCCATATGACGTGCATCAAGACCAAGTAAGCTAACTAGATTGTCATTTCCATCAGCATCTTGAACACCTACAGTAATAGCTCTATCCATCCATGTAGTATAATAGATGTTAAGATTTGTATTGATTTTATTATTAGCGAACTTGTTAATTGTTCCTAACTCAAAAGAAGTGAATGATTCATTCTTAGGATCTGTTGCTACTGTACCGTCATAGTCATTGATCGCTTGATCAAAAACAGGAACTTTGCTCACATAACCGCCATTGAAATAAACACTATTAGTACCTGTAAGACGATAAGATGCGCCACCTTTAAATTGATACCCTGGAATATATCCATCAGTTTCAGAACTGAGTTTATTTCCTGTACCATCATCAGTAAAATGATCCAAGTAAGAATACTTGATCATGGAATATCCAATAGTACCAAAAGCTGTTATTTTATCTCTTGACCATTCAGCTTGTCCATAAGCTCCGAGCCAGTCAACAGTATTAGTATTATAATATGCGATTTTGTCTCCAAGGACTTTTCTATCAGTACTAGCAAAATCATCACCACCATAAATATAATAATCACCACCTAAAAGATCTCTTACTTCTCTAAAGTGATCGATCTCTGCTGTTCTCCAATCAACTCCGAAAGAAGTTTTCCAATTGTCATTCAGTTTCCAGTACATTTTGGAGATCAAACCGTATGTATTTTGGTTATTTCTACTGTTTCTTAAAATACCTTGAGATTCACCGCCGCTGTTTGCAGCAATTGTTGCATTATAATCGACAATACGAGTTGGTTCAGAATCATAATCCCATTCAACAGAACCATAAGTACCTGTACCACCACCAATGCCACCGGACCAGTAAGCAGTTGTATATAAACTTATTTTCTTTGAAAGTTGAGAGTACCAGTTCAAGTTAACAATTGGTTTATGGAAGAAGTTTTCTCTCTCGTTAATGAAATCCGGATCATATCTATCTTGTACTGAACCTTCGGGACTAAAAGACCACATTGAAGTTGTCCATTGTTGTCCGTTGTATGATGGATCAACATTGCTCCAGTTCTCGTTATATTTGCGACCATTAGGAGATTCTGCTTTCGCAGCAAGATCCTCTTCAGAATAACCGAGTTCATCTCTGGCATAATCATGGCTGTAAGTTGCTGCATTTTGTCTGTAAAGATTTTGTCCATGACGCTGAGGAGCACCGATAGCATAGAGTTCTAATCTGTTATTGTTATTAAGTTCATAACTTAATCCAGCATAGTATGCCCAAGCATCTGTCCATGTACTGTTTATAAGCCCATTACCAGTCTTTTTAACAAGATTCATATTAAAAGCAAACTTACCCATCTTACCGGAGTTTGCGCTCAATGTGGTTTTAAAGAATCCATCATTACCAAATTCTTGTTTAAGTCCAACACCAAATTTTTGTGCAGTTGGATCAGTAACAATATTCATAGTTCCACCGATTGATGGAGTTGCTAAGTTTACTGCACTTAAACCTCTTTGCACCTGAATTGATGATGTAGCATCACCAACACCATCCCAGTTTGACCAGTATACCCAACCGTTTTCCATATCGTTAACAGGAACACCATTGATCATAATAGCAATGTTTCTTTGGTCAAAACCACGAATATTAATTCTCGCGTCACCAGCACCACCACCACCTGCTGTTGCATAGACTGAAGGAGTTGTGTTCAATACCATTGGAATGTCTCTTGATCCCAATTGTTTCTCCATCTGTTTTTTATCAATATTGGTAAATGCAACCGGAGTTTCTCTTTCCTTCGCACGATCAGCAAGTACCGTAACGTTCAAAGAGAATTGGTAATCTTTCAAGGAAAAGTTCAACTCCATGTTGTTTGTGAGATCAACACTTTCCTCAATTGTTTCAAAACCAATGTAGCTGCAAACAACACTATACGCACCGGCTTTTATACCTTGAATTGTATAATTACCGTCTGCGTCAGTTGCAGCACCCATTGAAGTCCCCTTTACATAAACATTTGCCCCCACTAATTTTTCACCAGATTCGGTACTGGTAACCGTCCCAGAAACTGAATAGTTCTGAGCAAGAACTGTGGATGATAGCATTAGCATTAGTACTAAGGCTTTGTAAAGTTTCATCATAAAGCATCCTTATGATTGTTAATAAATAAATGAATTAGGTTTTTATTACAAACATGATAAAATAAGAATAATGATTGGTTAAGGTCAACTTTTTTTCAATAATTAATATTAATTTTATACTTGATAGCAATTGATCTGATTTTGTATATTTAAAGCTCCCATTCAATTAAATAGAATCCTTTATTTTGTATAAATCTATTTTAACTTTAAGATTCTTGAGGAACCATTTTATTTAGTACAAAATTTTTCAAAAAATAAAAAATTATATGACTGACTTAAAAAGTAAAAATAAGAAAATTAAACTTGTGATAACAGATGTTGATGGAGTTCTAACAGATGGAGGCCTCTACTATACCCAGGAAGGATTAGTAATGAAAAAGTTTAATGTAAAGGATGGACTTGCTACTAGACGACTTCGAGAATATGGTTTCGAGTGTGGTATCATATCAACCGATGGACCCGACTTGATTGAAGTTCGGAACAAAAGATTAAAAATGGATTTTGTTATTACCGGTACATGGGAAAAACTTGAAAAGTTAGAAGAGCTTTGTAAGGAACGAAACATTACTGTAAAAAATGTTGCTTATCTCGGTGATGATGTTAATGATCTTAATATTATTAAAGCGGTTGGTTTTTCTGCATGCCCTTCCGATGCTGTTGA
>JBDLIN010000289.1:0-4700 GCA_039714835.1 Bacteroidota bacterium
AAAGTTGAAAGTACCTTTCTTGTGCTGTGTAAGCCACTTGTTCATCATCTTTGTCTGCTCCTGGTTAGGATACTCTTTGATGTATTCATCGACCGTATCAAGTGCGTAACTGGCGGTTGTTGCCAGTAATATAAAGCTTAGTGCAGCTGTTTTTAGTGTTTTTATTTTCATTCTTTTCCCTTTTTGTATAGATAAATGATATTAATAAAAATTAACATCTATATCTATTATAATTAAATTATAAGTGGTTTCAATATAAAAAAACGGACATTTTTGAACAATTATTTGTTTTGTAATGTATGTGAAGGAAGTTCACCAAAGAACTTTTTATACTCTTGGGAGAAATATCCCATATGTAAAAAATTGTATTTAAAAGCGATATTTGTGACGCTGACATGTTCTGCATCTTGAGTGAGCAGCTCTTTTTTTATTGCATTGAGACGCAGGTTTTGGAGGTAGCTCTTAGGAGAGATACCAAAGGTCTCTTGAAAAAGGCGACGCATGTGTCTTTCACTGATACCTATCTGCTCTGCGATAGTAGATATAGTTATAAATTCTTTCAGATTATCATCGATCATTGCTCTTATATCGAATATGTTGTAGTTGGTTTTATCTTTATAAGAAATATGTAGATCAAGAGACTCAAAGATGCTTCCAAGGATCTCTGATTCAATCTTCTCATACTGATGAGGAAGGTATAGGTTTTTGAGATAATGCATCCATGAAGTGGTTGAGGTGATAAGCGTAGCGATCTTCCCCTCTTCCATAGGAAGGAGTTTTTTATCCTGATGTAGCTCGTAAGGCTCTCCAAAGTAATGACTAAAAGCATGATAGAAAAGTTCCCTCTCTACTGCAAAAGTAAAGACTTTGTTCTCACCACTGGCAAAGTAGTCAATCTCATCACCTTTGGTTAGAATTAATACTCTGTCGGGTTTGATCTTTTCATTGTATTGGGAAATTTCAGACTTTGTTCTGATATAGGCGAGCAGTACACAGTTGTCAGGAAACTCACCACGTGTCATAAAGCCATGTGAGTAATGTGCATCATATATCTGAATACGTGGTGTATAGACTACAGAAAGTGATCCACAAAATACGCCTCTTTGCATCTGTTTATGTTCCAAGTTCCACTGCTTACTATATTCACTCATTACTTCGATATCAAGATTTGATAGTTTTATACTAGTACCGGCAGGGAAAAGAATATCTGACATTGTAAGCCTCCCCTAAAACATTTTTACTACATACTATATCACAATAGTTTTTAATAGATATAAAGTAATATCTAGAGGTAAATCGAGTACATCATTAAATCTATATGGTATACAATTCTGAAAACCTTATAATCTAACATAGAATATAAAGTTTGTCGCTATAGCATCATCTAAGTATTTTAAATGCGTAGAGAAAACCTTATAAAATAATATATTTTATAAGGTTTTGAAAACAACCTATTTGTGCTTTTTTACTAACGTTTAATAGAGCTAAGAAGTGACCGCTAGGTAACTTATTGGCTCCTATGTTTTGTTAGGTTTCGCTAGCCATATTGAAACACATAGATACAAGCTTGACCATCTTTTGTAGCAAATTCATGTAATGGGGAATCAAAATCTTCTAAATGATTAAATCCAATCTGTTCATAAAAAGTACTGGCTTCAAGCTTATTTGTTTCCACTACAATTGAGGTTACATGTGATTTAATACAAAAGTCTCTAAAGCCCAACCATAGTTTTTTTCCATAGCCTTTGCCTTGATGTTTTTTATCTATTACAAAAAGTACTATTTCACTTCTATTATTGTCAACAATCTGACTTTTATTTTTCTCATGTGTAGACATAGCATTCAATAAAGTTTTTTTATCTGGGGTAATACTTTTGACAAATATAAGATTAAACAGTATTTGTAAATTAAATAAAATATCTTTTCTGGGCTTTTTGAAGTTTTCATTTAGTCCAAAAATTAAGCCAACAACTTCACCATCTATTTCAACTACACTTTTATAGTTGCTACCTACTATAGAACCTTTTGTATAGATAAGTTTAGCAAGGCTAGATAATGCTTTTGGTTTAAATATTTCATCAAAAGACCATGCACTATTTACCAATTCCTCACACTGTTGATAATCAGTATTTTTATATTCTCTATACAACTCTTTCAAATTATTTATCCTAAGAATGATTTTATAAACCTAACTATTTATTAACGGAACATAATGTTCTTATATTACGATATTTAGTATTAAGAGCATATCAAAAAAAAACCTTGAAAAGTAATTTATCTATGATCGAATAGCATGTAAATATCATTATTATTTTTTACACATCTCCCATGTATTATTAAAATCAAATAAATAAGTATCCTCACTATTGTTCTCTAATCTATATGTATAATGCATCACTCCACCTTTTTGCATAAATACAGATAAAGCTGTCTTAGAACAATCTTCATCAAGTGTGTCTTTTTGTAAACGAACTTTTGAGCTTTCTTCTGATTCTATTGCTGATGCAAACTTACGTAAAAAACCATCTGAGACATAATAAGGAAGTTCGAGTACATTATTGTTAACGTACATATTTTTAACTTTTGTAATAGGATCGATGATAACTGTACCAGAGTTTTTTTCAAGTATATATGCCGCAACTTCTTGAAGACTCATTGTATTAAGACGTTCTCTTTTTTCTTCTAGTTCATTTTGTGAAGTATTGATACCATAGCCAACAGCCCCGATGAGAAATAGTATCGCTAGTGACATAATGAACATATTCTTTGGTGTCAATTCTATAGGCTCTTTTTTCATCAACCACCCTGTAGCCATGAGAAAAAATCTCCTACTGGATCAAAATAGGAAGACAAACGAGATTCCTCATATATGTATCCTTTACTTGAAGACTGACTGTTGCGTAATTGCTTGTTTTCTTTATTAGTAGTTCCCCCAGCTTTTTTCCATTCAAAGAGCTGTCGAAGCTCTCCCCCATCCAACCACACTCCGTGCCTAAGACATCTATCAACTACGACTCCACTCACAGCTCTGTAATTGATCCGTTGCATCATATTCTCACAAATAGGGCATCTTCTGTATCTAATGACAGTTTCTTTTTTTTGTCTCGGATTTTCCTGTATAAAACGAAGAATTTTGTAATCTACTTTGGCTCTTTCATTTTTTTCTCTTTTGATAAGCTGCTCTAAAATATCTTCTGTTATAAAAACACCATCACAGTCGTTACACCGTTTAACAAGTATCCTTTTCTTGAGTCCTATATTGATATTATCAAATGCTGTATCACACACTGGACAGTCATGATCTGCACTTTTATCTTCAATTTCAATCTTAGCAAGTACTCTTAGGTTCAATGGATTTCGTTGGCCACAGTAGTCACATATAGGACCTTTTATCGGTAAAGGAGCTGAACAGAATTTACACTTCACTTATACTTCTTCCAGAATCGATTTCTTTTTACTTTCATATTCTTCATCTGTTATAAGTTCGGCTTCATGCAGTTCTTTTAAGTGCTGTAATCTTTGAGCCACAGTTTTTTGTTCAGGTTCGGAAGTAGTAAACGGTTTATTTAGCCCAGGCGATAATACATCACCTGCATTCGCACCAAGTAAAACTCCTGCTGCTCCGCCTTCATTATTTGAGGCATCCTCAAGAGCATCTAGTTGTCTCATATCTTTATAGCTTACTCCAACTTTTTTGGCAGCAAAATTTGTTGCCTGTGTGTCAGCTATTTTATCTATACGTTTTTTAGTGTTTTCATCAAATTCAGTTCCTTCTATCCTAAAGTCAGACAGTGCGAATCCAAGCGTATGAAACTCTTTATCTAGTTTGTCTTTAAGAGTGTTTCCCAATTCTTCTCTTTGCTCGTCTATATGATTGTATGATACTTTTGACTCGGCGAACATGTCACTCATAGGGTGAACCAATCGGGCATTAACGATCTTTCGAAATTCTTCTATACCAAAATATTCTTGTTCTCCTACGATAGAGACAAAGAATTTCTTAGCATCTTTAATCTGCATACTGTAATTTCCAAAAGCAAACAACTCTACAGGAAACTCATAGATAGGGTCAATATATTTAATAGGTGCTATAGTTCCCCATTTTTGATCAGTGATAATATTCTTCTTGTAAAAATAAAATTCAGCTTTATGCTCACTCTCGAAGAATTGCATGACTTTTTTAAGTGTTGTAATAAATGGGATATTGTCGGTCTTGATATTAAAGAGCCCTTCACTATCGAAAACAGCTCTTATCTTTCCTTCATATACAAGTATACACCCTTGTGTTGGACCTACTATAAGTTTAGATGCATTTTTAATTTCATCACCATTACTACTCCATCGATAAAAAAGTGTATCATTGTTATCATTATCCCATTGGATCACAGAGCGAAGTTGTCTTTTTAGCGGATCAAAAAATGCCATAATATCTCCTGTTATTTTTATGTTTTTATTATACTGATATAGTTTGGAATATAAAAGTTTTTATTTACTTCAACATATTATTCCCAAAAATATGTATCCATTCTAGGAATACCGACATTAACTCTTAGTTTTCCTCCTCCTCAGTATTAAAGTATTCCATGGGAGAGAAAAACCTTATAAAATTATATATTTCATAAGGTTTTCAATTACACAACAGTACTTTTTTGTTTCGCTACGTAAGTCTATTTACTATTTAAGAATTTATAAGTACGCCA
>JBDLIN010000290.1:0-4609 GCA_039714835.1 Bacteroidota bacterium
TTAATCATTTTTTATTTTTAGTTGATTTTCTTCTATTCTCATTCTTTCAGCTTCTTCTTGTTCCATACGAGTTCTTTCTTCTTCAAGTCTCTGTTCTTCTTCTTTATTTATTTTCTCCATTTCTGCTTCTTGCTGTTCCATGCGAATTTTTTCTTCTTCAAATTTCTCATCATAATCAACACTCATAGTTTCCGGCATTCCGAATGCTTTCGGATGTAAATACTTACCTCTTTCTTCAGGTTTCTTCATCTCTTCTACCGGAATACGATTAGAGTTTGCAAATGGATCTTGTCTAATACCTGTTACTTGCCAGCTAACTTTTATATTTGGTTTATCTGTTTTTATTGAGAAGTGGTTATTATTTATTTCCTTATACACAATTGCTTGAGCAAATTCGCCAACGACTGTTAACTGGTAACGGAAATCTTTATTCAATGCTTCAAACCATTCCGGTAATTCAATAATTGCATTTCCGTTTGCATCTGTTGTAACATTGCCATCATAGATATTTTTCATATCCGGACTTTCAACAAATGAATGGTATAAGTTTTTATTTTGCGGATCAAGCGGATGATCTATTTTAAAAGAGCCCCCACCTTTTGATAATGTTCCGTTTACACTTAAATTACGTGTCATATATACATTTCCAGAAAAATGACCAGCTCTATATGTCCCAGCACCAAAGATTGCAATACCGTTGGTACCAAATGCGTGGGCTTCTACTCCGCGACCGTCAGTCCCATTCGCAATACTATAAACTCCAAGACCATTAGTACCTTTAGATTCAAAATATCCACCATAGTTATATGTATAATTGCTAGTATTTGATGCAAGTCCATAAACCCCACAACCTTTCTCACCTGCTGCAGTAAAATATCCACCATAGTTTTCTACAAACCCACTATTTAGTGCAGCACCGAAAACTCCTCGACCTTTCTCACCCGATGCTCTAAAATATCCACCATAGTTTATTACATCACCTGTATTTCCTGCTAAACCGTAAACCCCTTGGCCAGAAGTACCATTTGCTGTACCGTAAACTCCTCGACCAGAAGTACCATTTGCTGTACCTAAAACTCCTCGACCAGAAGTACCATTAGCTATAAAAAATCCACCATAATTTATTACATCGCCAGTATTTAACGCCCTACCATAAACCCCTCGACCAGAAGTACCAGATACTGTGCTATAAACTCCATAACCACTATTTCCAGCTGCGTAAAAATTGCCACCAAAGTTCGTTACATCACCTGTAGTTTCTGCAACACCTCGAATTCCCCCAGTAATACCCTCTGCGGATATCCCATAGCCAGAATTTCCATCACCTCCAACACTTAGTAACGAATTGGGATTTGTTGTGCCAATACCTACTTTTCCTGTATTTGTAACAAAAACACCTTCATTTCCACCATCACCGGAAAGGTATTTTCCATTTAATTTTATGTTTTGTGTTGCTGTATGATCTCCTAGGTTATCTCCAGTTCCACCACCGGTTGATGATATTGTTATTGTATTATTTGTTTCTGTAATTACTACATTACTGCCTGCTGCTAGTGTAACATTATCTTTTAAGGTATTTATACTTCTTACTAAATTTCCATCTGCTACTTTTTTCCCTGTTACAATATTATCAGGGATAGCTTTTGTATTTAATGAATAAGCTGAAGATGTTAACTCTACTCTTGGCAATAGTGGATCACCACCATCAATACTTATTTCCAGCCAATATGGTTTATCAAATGGAAGGTCTAATGATTTTACTTTCCCAAGTATAACACTAAATATTCCACTTACTGTTTTTGCAACTTGGATTTCTTCCCATAACAATGTACCCTTTTCAGTTGCATCATATAGTTTAAAATTAAGAGAATAAGTACCATCAGAAAGTACTGAACCTTCAGAGTCAGCTAAAACTCCTTGAAAACTTGTAGTTTGCGGTACTTGTCCGAAAGTAATCAGACTTGTGATAAGTAAAAATGATAAAACTGAATATAGCTTTCTCATAGCTCCTCCTTTATCGGAAAATATCTTAATAGCTACTGATTATATGTATATATTAAAAGCACTTACCGTGCATATTTTCATTAAGAAGGCTGAGAATTCGTTTGTTTTGCAAAAAACAAGCCAAAAGTTTGACCTTAAACTAAAACAATTGGTTATTAGATATTTATCTCTTATTACAATATTTTTGGCATTGAAACATCTGGGTTGTTTATGTAAGGTGGTATTTGATACCGAAAAGAGGTATTTATTACCTAAAAATTGAATTTCTTCATGTGTGATTTAGATCACAACAATTTCAACCTCTTTTCATTATACTTATAATTGTTATGTATAAAAGAATTGGTGGGAGGTCCAAATATGGGCTTCTCACCTTTTTTATTTTTGTGAAATCAACTCAAATTTTATCAAAAAACATAAAAATTAAGTGAATCTGGGTTCTGTTTTTTCTTGCATTATAATCTTTTTATTTTGCCAAATAATAGAAACGGAATTATTATAGGCGTCTTGGTGTTATGAACTTCTCTTCCTAATTAATCTTTTAAATAATCTGGTATCATACTTGGGGATATTAATTATTTAATCAGAACGGATATCGAAAATGTTTGTTAACACAAGTGATGAAATATTGAGGGAAACTGAAAAAACACCAAAACATAAAATTTCACTCATCAAAGAAGAGAGTGTGAAATATGATCATCAAAAGGAAGTAAAAAAAATTACTAGGATTGCCATAGGTATTGCAATTGTAATGATCTTATTGTGGATTGCACCTTGGGTATTTTCAAGTATATTGGTCGGAACTTCACAAGAATTAAGTCTATTTGTGGATATGTTTTTCTCAGTCCACACTCTATTTATAGGCTTAGCACTTGCCGGAGTCGTTTACACACTATTACTGCAGAGAATTGAAATTAAGCATAACACATTTGAACTAACTGCTCAAAAATTACAATTCAAAAAACAAAATAGTATACTGCAGTTACAAAAATTTGAAAGCTCCTTTTTTCAATTATTATCATTTCATAATAAACTTCACGATACAGTTCAGTATTATTGTGAAGGAAGAACTCTTGATGGAACAGAGGCTTTCGAAGAGATACGAATTGATATTAGAAGACAGACTATTAATCCTTTAAAAAATACTGATGACTATACCAATAATGTTTTTCAAAATGCAAGAGGATTACGTAATTACTTTAATAACCTCTACAATATTATCAAATTTATACATGAAGACAGCATAATTGAGAAGGATAAGTATATGAGCATTTTTAGATCTCAGCTATCAGCATCAGAGCAGGTTCTACTCTTTTATGATTGTTCGGGAAATGCTGATTCAAAAAAATTCAAATCGTTAGTTGAAGAATACGCGCTATTTGAAAATCTGGATTGCGGATTACTGCTTCATTATCACCATTCTAATCAATATGATATTAAAGCTTTCGGCTCTACTCCTCCACCAAAGTAATAGCTGTCTTTAATTAGAGGGAAATTTCAAGTCCTCTTTTACATAAGTGGTATTAAAAATTAGAGATAGCTTTGAGGGAAAAGAACTACTGTCTCTTCCCTCGAAACATAATATTCATAATAATTTAAAACCCAAGACCAATTGCAATATCAAGTGCATATATTAAGTAGATATCATTTTCGTATTCAATGGATTCCGGTGAGGTTTGAATATCTTCAATTTCGTATGCAGCTCCAAAATTCAATCCTATTTCCATAAGGAAGGAAGAGAAAACCCATCTGAAACCAAAATTACTAATTAGGCTTAAATAAGAGTGTTCATATTCATAAACGGTAGTACTCGTCCACATGCGACCCATATCGTAATCATAATAATCATAAGAATAAGTATCAGTACCAGAACCCCAACCATATTCAATTAATGAACCAACAAAGAAACCGTGACGAGAATCATATCTTGGGAATAAGTATTTTGTGGTAAATCCAATAGCCATACTTCCTTCATCAAACGAGCTATAATCTGAAATTTCCTGTGAAAGATTTCCTAAACCTGTTAAACGTATAGATGCTCCTATTGAAGAAGAGGGGGCTACTTTAAACTCTGCAGCTATACTTGGACCAAACAAAACAAATCCAAGAGGTTTTATAAAAAGAGAGACATCATGAGGTGAATTAGCAACATTACCAAAGTGAATACTATTTTGTACTGGTACCGGTGCACTGACCTCTTCCTTCGTCATTTTCTCTACTTCATCCATTTTATAAACGAAAACACTTTCATCTTTTGTTTGAATTTTTAATGAACTTCCTGGCACTTGTTCTATGATCATACCTTTAATTATAGATCCATTTTTTAGATATACCACATCTTGATAATTCTGTTGAGCAATTAGTAGTTGTGTGAAAACAATAGTTATTAAGAATAATTTTGAAACAAAGTTCATATTTACCTCATATTTATATAGCTGAAAAGAATACAACATTTCAGACTGAACTAAATTTAGAAATGTTTTAATTTATTTTAGGGGGTAAAATAAGATAAGTGTGCTTTATATTCAAGATTTAATTATTGTAGTGTGATGTAGAACACAAAAATCATAATCCAAATGGATTAATGACTTTGAAAATATGGATTGTG
>JBDLIN010000291.1:0-4596 GCA_039714835.1 Bacteroidota bacterium
TTTTGATTAATAAGTATTACGGATAATTAATTGATATGAATAAAAGTAGTGATAAAGAAGTTTTAGACTTCTGCCGAGCAAAGAAAATATTTGACAAGGGATTTGGTTTTCTTACAAGTCTTTATCACAAAGAGAATGTATTTTTCCATTTTTCTAAAATTAAGGATGAAAAGAAACGTGAGTTACTTTCAAATTTGAAGCGTGGTGTAGTTTCTGTTTTTTTTACTTCAAAATTTGCGAATGGAAAGAGAAAAGTTGATAAAGTTTGGTTAAATGCTGAGGAAATACCGATACATCTTTTGCCCGACTTTACTGATAGGTTAACCTTAGAACTTAATAACGGCAATACAAATCCCTTTGAAATAATGGATGCCCTTAATCAGTTAAGAAAGATTTATAAACTTACTGAGGAAAACTACCGTGCAATAATATGCTCTTCTAAAATCAAAAGAAATCCCTCTATTCTGTTAAAATTGATCTCAGAAAATGAGCTCCCTTTAAAGAATGATCTAACAGTAATACTTGAGGAATGGAATAACGAATATCCATCGAAAATACAGCATGATGATATATTGATAAGTAAACTTACGAAAGATCATTAATAATATTTACTCCTTTTCAAGTGCCCTACCCCTAACAGATATTCTTTAAGAGGATAAGTATCCTCATCGTATATCAGAAGCCATTATTGTAAACTGATAGCCGAGCACAGGAATATGACCCATCCTAAAATAAATTGACCCAAGTCCTTATTTTAATAAACTATTTCTGGTTTCGTTACTTTTTATCTTAACTCTATTCCATAATCTCAAGTTGACAAAAAAAGGATTTATTTTAGGATGGGTCACATAAACCAGAAAAGCCCCGTTGCATTTGCAACGAGGCTTTAATATTTTGTGACCCCTACGGGAGTTGAACCCGTACTCTTCGCCTTGAAAGGGCGATGTGTTAACCAATTACACCAAGGGGCCTTACTAATTCTTTTGGGTGAATGATGGGACTTGAACCCACGGCCTTCTGGGCCACAACCAGACGCTCTAACCAACTGAGCTACACCCACCATATAAAAAGAGTACGCCAGAGTGGACTCGAACCACTAACCTACAGCTTAGAAGGCTGTTGCTCTATCCGATTGAGCTACTGGCGCAGCTATAGATTAAAGTCAACATAAAATATCTTAGCACCACTTTAACATCCTTTGTCGGGGCGGCAGGATTTGAACCTGCGACCTCCTGCTCCCAAAGCAGGCGCGCTAACCGGGCTACGCTACGCCCCGAAATTTTCTAATTGCTATCTAAATTAAACCAGTAATTAGACATAAATTTATAGTTAGTTACAACAATAATTAAAAGAACATAGTTGATTTTAATTCGGCTTACTAAATTATTGTTTTATTTTTTTAATGTCAATTTTTATGCTTTATTTCCTAAAATTACTTATAATTGATTTTCAAATTTTTGGCGAAAAAATGTCTTTCCCCTTTTTTATTGTAAATAAATATATTCGATCAAATAAATTCTCCTTTTTCTTCTCATTTATTTCTGTTATTACAATTCTAGGAATTTCTATAGGTGTAACAGTTGTAATAATTGCTCTCTCGGTTCTTGATGGTTTTGATGCTGTAATTAGTAAAAAAATTGTTGATTTTAACTCTCATATTTTAATCTCGGGTTTTGGAGAAAGAGATCTAAATGATGATATAAAAATTGATGAGAAAATAGAGAATCTTTTATCTGATCAAAAATTCACAATTTCAAAATTCATTTCAAAAAATTCAATTATTAAATCTAAATCACAAACCGAAGGTATTCTAATATACGGTATCGATCCAAATTCAAACAATTTGGGTATTGATAATATGATTGTGGATGGGAGTTTTAATTTAGAAAAGCATGAAGATAAAAAAGGAATTGTTATAGGTAAAAAACTTTCTGAAAAACTTCTTGTTAAAGTTAATGATAAATTAACAGTATTTAGCCTTAGAAAAAATGATCTTCCTTCCTATTCAAACCAGCCGGCAATTGCTCAGTTCGTTGTAACCGGTATTTACGAAAGTGGAATGCCGGAATATGATGATCTGAAAGCATACATATCTCTATCAAATGCTCAATCTGTTATAGGAATGGAATCGAAGATATCAGGATATAATTTGAGATTAGGTGATATTTCACATATTTCGGAAATTACAGAAATTTTAAGAGATGATTTCCATCATCCATACTATATTAGAACAATTTTTCAGCAGCATCAAAATATTTTCACTTGGATAGAATTACAGAAAAAACCGATCCCTATTGTTCTTGGTCTAATTGTGCTGGTTGCCATATTTAATATTGTTGGAACAATATTAATGAACATAATTGAACGAACCAGTCAGATTGGAATATTAAAATCATTAGGTGCGAATAAAGGTCAGATCCTCAAAATTTTTCTAATACAGGGAATTTACTTAGGAATTATTGGAATAATTGTAGGCAATCTTCTAGCATTTGGATTAAGTGAATTACAATTGAATTTCAATATTATTAAGTTACCTGAAACAGTATATTTTTTATCCTCTGCACCAATTGTTATAAATCCCTTTCATTATTTAATTGTATCAGCAGTTGCTTTAATTTTGACTATTCTATCATCCATAATTCCTAGTATTGTGGCCAGCAACTTTAAACCAATTTCAGCAATAAGGTTTAATTAATATGTTTGAATTATTTATTGCGAAAAAATATCTAGGCACAAAGCATAAATTGAACTTCATTACAATAATTTCAATTTTATCAACTTTAGGAATCACAATCGGAGTTGCAGCATTAATAATTGTGATATCTGTCTTTAACGGATTTAGTTCTCTAGCGAAATCAATGCTTCTTAATTTTGATCCGCATATTCGAATTATTTCAACATCTGAAAACAATAATATTGATGATAAAGAACAGTTACATTCTCTTTTTCAAAATGTACCAGAAATTAAGAGCTACTACCCTTATCTGGAAAGTAAAATAGTTCTACAGAATAAAGAATCATATCAGTTCCTAAATTTAAAAGGTATGGAAGAACCAAATGTTGAAGAAGGATGGAGCATATCTGATAATATTTATACAGGAAAATTGAATCTTCAAGAAGAAACAGATATTCCTTCAATTGCATTAAGTCTGAATACTTCACTTAAATTAAGATGTAGAGTAGGTGATACTATCACTGCTGCCTCTATAAAAAATATTGAAAAATTAATAACTAATTTTTTAGCAATACCAAGCACAAAAAGATTTATCGTAAGCGGGATTTATCAATCTAATAGTAAAAATGCTGGACCTGAGATTTCCTATACTTCGTTGAAATCCGCACAAGAATTATTTGGGAATAGAAATATCACTGGGTATGAAATCCGACTTGATGATATCGACAATTCACATAAAGTACAGCAAATTTTGGAATCAGATTTATCGAGATCAGATTATTCGATTCATACATGGTACGATATGCATAAAGATTTTTATAATGTTATGCAAATTGAACGATGGAGTGCCTTTATTTTATTGATGCTTATTATCTCCGTTGCAACATTTAACATTCTAGTTTCTTTAACAATGTCAGTTGTTGAAAAACGGAGAGACATTGGAATTTTACGATCAATGGGTGTTAAGAAAAATTCGATACTTAGAATATTTATGCTCGAGGGAATAATTGTTGGAACAATAGGAACGGTTCTTGGATTTGCTCTTGGATTGTTGGTCTGTTATCTCCAAATCGAATTTAAACTTTACCCTCTCGATCCGATGAAGTTCATTATTGATGCATTTCCAGTAAAGTTAGAAGTGAGCGACTTAATAATTATCCCAATCGTTTCTTTGTTATTATCATTTCTTGCATCATTATATCCAGCAAAACGTGCAGTAAAACTAAATGTAATTGACTCAATAAAATATGAATAAAAATGAATGAAATATTAAGATGCAGTAATATTCACAAGGCATTTAATAAATCGGGTTCCCAAAAGCTTGAAATTATTAAAGGTGTTTCCCTTTCAATAGAGAAAGGTAAAATAAGCGTGATAGTTGGGAAATCTGGTGCAGGAAAGAGCACACTCCTTCATATACTTGGTGGTTTAGATAATCCTGATAAAGGTTCAGTAATTGTTGATGATGTTGAATTACATAAACTAAATGATGATAAGCTTTCTGATTTTAGAAACGGAAATATTGGATTTGTTTTTCAGTTTCAGCATCTTCTTCCAGAATTCACCGCACTTGAAAATATTAATATCCCTCAAATGATTTCTGGTAAGAATAAAGAAGAATCCTCAAAGAGAAGTATTGAACTTTTAGAAATTGTAGGATTGAGTGACAGAAAAGATCACAGACCCTCTGAACTCTCAGGAGGAGAACAACAAAGAGTTGCAATAGCACGCGCACTTGCTAATAATCCAAAAATTGTTTTTGCTGATGAACCGACTGGTAATTTAGATTCTGCCAACAGTATGATAATTCATGAATTGATCACAGAATTAAAATTAAAATTTGATCTAACATTTCTAATAGTAACGCATAATAAGAGTTTGATAGATCTCGGTGATAAGGTATTCGAAATGAGAGATGGGAT
>JBDLIN010000292.1:0-4577 GCA_039714835.1 Bacteroidota bacterium
GTAGTGGGATCGAAATGAATGAAATTAAATGCTTTATCTTTCCACCAGGTAATGAATGAATTTAATCTTAAATGCAGATGCTTACTGTTGTAACCATAACCAAGTTCTGCTGAAATAACTTTTTCATTTTCTATATCAGGATAAATTTCATTTGAGTAATTATATACATTCATAGATAAAGGTGCTTTGGAATAATTCCCAATATTTACATAAACATTATGATTATTGTCAAAGTTATAATTTATCCCAGTTTTTACTGTATAAGATGGAAAACTATACCAGCCAGTCTCTCGTCTAGAATCTGTGTTCAAATAATTAAAATAGTCTATCCGATTATACTCGGTTAATGCTAGTGAAAGATTAACGTACGCATTTAAAACATTACTATTATGTTCTGCTTGAAGAAAAACTCCGATTGATCGAGTAAAACTGTCAGCATCATAATCGATCTTATCACCTTCGTAAAGAAGTTTATTAGGATCTTGATTAACGTTACTGCTTCCAATATAGTAATCACCACCTAATAAATTTCCCAACGTGCTGTAGTTTTCTGCAGTGTAATATTTGCCATCAATCCCAAAGGTCAATTCGGTCTCATCATTTAATTCATATTTTGCTGATGCTAAAAATGCTGCCCATTTATGAATATGTTTAGTAAATCTTAATGCCTTATCTGATCTTGTAAGTTCAGTACTATAAGCTGTATCAATATTATTAGAATTAAAGTCCCATTCTTTATCGAAATCAATTAATCCGGATTCAGTTCGGCTGAATTCACTCCATGGCGGAACTGTCCCACCACCATTACCATACGATAAATAGAGAGCATTTGAAAGAGATAGACGATTATTTATCTGCCATACATGATTTATCGTTAATGACGGTTTATGAAAAGTATTATCGCGTAAATTCAGTGGTTTATCATTTAAATAACCCCAGTCCGCATTGAATCGTCTACCCTTCTCATTCCACATATCCATTGGCATGGGTGTCATTCTCTGCCCATGTTTTTGAGGAGAACCCATCAACTGAAACTCTAATAAATGTTTATCCAGATTTAATCCTAGTGAAAAATAATAGCTGTATGCATCTAGCCAAGTCTGATCAGCATAACCATCTGAAGTAATTCGGCTAATCATTCCGGTAAACTTCAAATTATCATTATATTGATTAGAGAAAGAAACTAAGAACTTTTTAAAGTTTTCAGAACTCATTACAGATTTTATCTTCAGTGAGTTTTGGCTGACAAATCCACTGTTACTAATTATATTAACAACACCACCAATTGAAGATACTGAATAAGGAGTTGCGCTTAATCCTCTTTGCACTTGAATAGTTTGAACAACATCACTCAAATCTCCCCAGTTTGACCAATAGATCTCACCGTTTTCCGGATTATTGATCGGGATACCATTTATCATAACAGCTATGCTAGTCTGATCAAATCCTCTTATACTTAAACGAGAATCTGCGAATCCGCTCCCTTCATTAGATACGTATACACTCGGTAGCGTTTGAGTTATATCTGTTAAGAATCTAGCGCCAAGATTCTGCTGAATTTCTTTAGAATTGACATTTGAAAAAGCAACCGGTGTTTCTCTAATTGAAGCATGCTTCCCTTTTACTAATGTCTCTTCAAAAAGAATCGGCTTGTGAGTTAGTGCAATTGTAATAGTAGTATCTGATTCCAGATCAAGATGTATAAATTTTGTTTCATAACCAACGTAGGATACTTTAATCTCAATGGATGCTTGCGGTTGTACCGAAATACTAAATTCTCCATCTTGATTACTAACTGTACCATTATTTGAATCAACTATTATGATGTTTACATTACTTAACGGTTCTTTAGTTGAAGCATCCACAACTTCTCCGGACAAGGAAATAGCATGGATCGCTGCTGAGACAATGAAGTAAAATAGGATAAGTGCTTTTAGTTTCATGGTTTACATTATTTTATTTCTAACATTCTATTAATTGGTAATCGAGCTTTTTCAGCAATTTCTTCCGGTACCTTGACTTCATATTGCTCATTTTTCAGGGCATCGCGCAAATTCTCTAAGGTGATCATTTTCATATACTCACATATTGCATCCTCACTCATCGGATAAAATTCACTATCAGATCTGTATTTTTTCATTCTATGCAGAATACCAACTTCTGTTGCAATTACAAACTGATCAGATTTTGACTCTGTAACATGCTTTATCATCCCTTCAGTTGAATAAATTTTGATATCACAATCATACATTTCTGATTTAAGCATACACGAACTTGAGCAGCCGCATTCCGGATGAATTAGGAAGTCTGCTTCAGGATGTTTTTCATATAGTTTATTAAAATCTACTTCCCCAATTTTCTCATGCACATGACAAGCTCCATCCCATAATTTAATATCACGTCCTGTTACAGCCTTTACATACCCCCCCAGAAATCTGTCAGGTAAAAACAGAATTGTCTTATCTTCTGGAATTGACTCAACAATCTTTACAGCATTAGAGGATGTACAGCAATAGTCCGATTCAGTTTTTACTTCTGCAGTTGTGTTAACATAACTAACAACTACAGCATCGGGATAATCTGCTTTCCATTCCCTTAATTGTTCTGCAGTAATTGTCGATGCAAGTGAACATCCCGCCTCAAGATCAGGAATAAGCACTTTTTTATTAGGAGAGACTATGGAAGCTGTTTCAGCCATAAAGTGGACGCCACAGAAAACAATTATATCAGCATTGGTTTTGGCTGCTTCTAACGCAAGTCCTAGTGAATCACCAACAAAATCTGCAACATCTTGTACCTCAGGCAAAACATAATTATGTGCTAAAATAACTGCATTTTTTTCTTCTTTAAGTTTTAAAATTTCATCAATCATTTCTATTAAATTCCTTACTTATATTATTAACAATGATATATCCAATGCACTAACCGAATGGGTAATTGCACCAACTGAAATGTAATCAACACCGGTTTCAGCAACCTTTCTAATATTATCTATGGTTATATTTCCTGAAGCTTCTACTTTCGCGTTTGTACCAATTAGCTTTATCGCAGCAGCCATTTCCTCCGTTGACATATTATCGAGCATTATAATATCAATCTTCGAATCGAGAGCCTCAACAACTTCTGTAATCTCGCGTGTTTCTACCTCAATTTTAAATTTTTCACCATATTCTTTTTTGACCGATTCCACTGCTTTTTTAATTGAGCCGGAAGCTTTGATATGATTTTCTTTTAACATAATCATATCAAATAATCCAATCCTATGATTTTTACCACTGCCAATCGTCACAGCATATTTGTCTAGATATCTGAAACCGGGAATTGTTTTTCTTGTATCCAATAGTTGAGTAGATGTTCCTTCAATCTGATCAACAAACTTCTTAGTTTTAGTCGCAACTCCACTCATCCTCTGTAAAAAATTCAGCGCTGTTCTTTCACCTGTTAATATGGTTCTTAAACTGCCTGAAAATTCAGCAATTACATCACCTTTCTGAATTTGATCTCCATCATTAAATACAGATTTAATTTCTATTCCTTTCCCATCAATTGTTTTGAAAATATTTTCAAAAACTTCCAAACCAGCTATTATGCCATCTTCTTTTGCAACAAGTTTACCTTTCCCAATTTGATCTTCTCTTATCAGAGCTAGGGTTGTAATATCACCAGTTCCAATATCTTCATTCAAAGCCATTTCAATTAACTTTGCTGAACGATTGATATAATCCTTGTTATTATTCATTAATTTTCTCAAATTTTATTTCAGAATTTTTTATTACTACATGACCAAGAAATTCATTTGCATTGTAAGGATAATTTCTCCGCTGATGTGATCCTCGACTTTCATGCCTATAAAGAGCGCTCTTAACAATACTTTCAGCCAACATCAACAATCTCCTTTCTCTCATCGAATAAATATCATTACTCATATCCAAAAGTTTATTTTTCATCTCATCAATTTTTTCCAAAGCATTTTGCAATCCACTTTCCTCTCTAATAATCCCCACATTTTCTGTAAACAAATTTTGCACTATCTGACGTGTTGAATTATAATGTTCTAATGATGAATCAGAAATAATATATTTCCTACTTCCATTTTCGGGAATAAATAATTCTTCACTCAGATTTTCATTTGCCTTAGCGATTGCACGTCTCCCAAATACGAGACATTCTAATAATGAATTACTTGCTAATCTATTTGCACCATGGACTCCAGTAGATGCGGCTTCCCCAATAGCAAAAAGTCTTTTAATATTTGTACTACCGTAGGTATCTGTTTTAATACCACCAATAGAATAGTGGGCTGCCGGTGCTATTGGTATCAACTCTTCAGTGATATCAATTCCCTCTATTAAAGCGAAATTATAAATGTTAGTAAATTTATCTTTTATAAGATTGAAACCTAAGTGACGAGCATCAAGGTAGATATAATTCTTATTACTTTTACTTATTTCAGTAAATATCGCTTTTGCAACAACATCTCTTGGCGCTAATTCTTCCATCTCATGATAATTGGACATAAACCTTTGTCCATCTGAATTTAATAAATATGCTCCTTCTCCGCGCACAGCTTCACTGAT
>JBDLIN010000293.1:0-4535 GCA_039714835.1 Bacteroidota bacterium
ATTTGATTTGGATCAATAATTCTCTTATCATCAAAGCCGCCAAAAATTGAAGTTACATTAACAATTACTCTCCAATCTTTTGGCACATACAGATCAACACCTCCAAACATAACTGTAAAATCAATATAGTGAGTTCCTTCAGCTAAAGAGCATTCGTGAAGGTCGATATCAACACCTCCCATAATTGCAGTGATTTTTCCTCCTTTAAACTCATTAGAATTCACCACTCTTTTTCCACCGCCTAAAATAGCAACTTCATCAATGTAATCAATATCTAGCTTGGAAGCTGAATCATTTCCAATATCTTTATCAAATTGACTAGGACCTTCTCGCTTAAGAATAATATATATACCGAACAGAATAAGTAGAACTGGCCAAAATTCTGAAAGCCAATATTTAACAGGGAAATCTGAATATCTGGATAAAAACCAATATCCTCCAACAGCAACTAATATTACTCCTGGTAAACTGTTTTTATGATTAATTAATATCAGCAATCCTGCTAGCATCATTAATCCAGGTAATGAAAAAAGATAATGCATAAAATGAAATGGAAGATGTAGAACATTGCCGGCAATAGATATCAATCCAATAATAATAAGTAAAACACCAATTAGAATTTTTGAATTTTTATTTTGCATTTTCAATACCTCACAAATTATTTAATATTTTTAATCTCGCCACCGCCAAAGAGTATTAATCCTTTAAATATTAAAACACGATCATTTGTAATTTGATCAGCAGTAGGAATTATTCTTTTATCTGAAAATCCACCAAAGATGGAAGTTGTTTGGACTTGAACTTTCCAATTTCCCGGTATTATAAATGAGGAACCTCCAAAAACGAAAAAAAGATCAATAATATTTTCACCTTCAGCTAAAGTACAATCATTTAAATTAATTGACGAACCACCGAAAATTGCAGAAATACTTCCACCTTTTAAATTGTTTATATGGAAATTTCTATCACCACCGCCGAAAAACGAAATTTCATTTATTTTTTCGTTTACTGAATCATCATCAAGATTAGATACTCCAGCTTTATTGGCAAAACTAAAGCCGTTTTTTCTAAAAATTATAAATAAACCGAGCAGTATTAAAACTATTGGCCAATATTCGGGAATAATCCCCAGAACTCCAACGATCATTAATACCAAACCCACAGACTTGTTCTGGGAATTGATAAATAAGAGAGCACCAACAATTATCAATATTGCCTGCCAGCTGAAAATTACACTTGGAATTGTAAAATCGATAAAATCTAAATTTCTAAGTAATAATAATCCTCCGGCTAATATTATTATCAATCCTGTTAAATATTTTGGTTGAATCTTACTATTTCCCATTTTACCTCCATTATTTTCTACAAATATATGTAACAAAGGTGGGTGTACAAATAGTAAATCGGTGAATGGCAGTTAGAAATCGGTGAATAAACTTGATCAAAACTGAAATATTACTCTTCAATCATTATTGGATTATCATTAGATGGTAATTCTTGGACATCTCTAAGTTGACGTTCTATAGCTCTTGTTCTTACTTTTGCATCACCAATCGACTTACTTGCTAATTCTAATTTGCTTTGGGTTTTATCTAATACATCTCCAAATTTTTCAAATTCAGTTTTAACTTTTCCTAAAGTTTTCCAAACTTCACTTGAACGTTTTTGAATAGCTAGTGTTCTAAATCCCATCTGCAAACTATTAAGTAAGGCTAAAAAGTTAGTAGGTCCAGTCATAGTTACTCTAAATTCTCTTTGAATTTGGTCGAATAATCCAGGTATTCTTAATACTTCAGCGTATAATCCCTCAATTGGTAAAAACATAATTGCAAAATCTGTAGTGTTTGGCGGATCAAGATATTTTTCTTGTATATCTTTTGCCTGCTGTTTAATTCTTCTAACAATAGCTTTTGTTGCTTCTTCAATTTGAGTAATATCAGAATTACTCTGCGCATCATTTAATCTTTGATAATCTTCTAATGGGAATTTTGCATCTACAGGCATCCAAACAAAATCTCCTTCATCTGCTCCGGGCATTTTTATAGCGAATTCTACAACTGCATTACTTCCAGCTTTTGTTTTTTCATTTTTCGAATATTGATCCAAGGTTAAAACCTGTTCAATTAATTTTTCTAACTGAACCTCTCCCCAAGTTCCTCTTGCTTTAACATTAGATAGAACATTTTTTAAGTCTCCAACACCACGGGCTAATTCCTGCATATCACCAAGACCCTTATGAACTGTATCTAATCTTTCACTTACTAATTTAAATGATTCACCTAACCTTTTTTCAAGTGTGGAATGCAATTTTTCGTCCACAGTTTCTCGCATCTGTTCTAACTTCAATTCATTTTTCTCTTGAAGTTCCTTTAACTTATTGTCAACTCTAACTTTTAATTGTTCAAAGTTCTCATCATTTGATTTTGTTAACTGCTCTAATCGATTTGAAAAAACTTCAAGTTGACTCTTTTGCATTTCTGAGAGTTCTTTTATTCTTCCAAAGACCTGATCAGCAAGTGTTTTAAAGGAATTAGATATTTCTTCACGTTCAGCTTTTGCATTTCTACTATATTCCTCTCTATTTCGAGAAAACTCATCTTTAAGCAATGAATCGTCTTTATTTTTATACTCTTCAAAAAGATTTTTAATTTCCTCATTACCGACAGTTGGATCAATAGAAGAAGTTTTCACTAAATTCAAAATCAAAACAACTAAAATGGTGAGTAATAGAACTAAACAAATTATTAAAAGTGAAGTCATAATATGTCATCCAGAATATTTTCAAACATGAATATAGTTATTATCAGAAAAATCTGTTATACTTTTATTTCGTTTTCAAATTCAAATTATTTTATTACCTATTCACTATCTTTAAATAATAAATTTACTTAGATAAATATTTATGAGTAGTATCATTAAAATCATTATTGGAATATTCCTAACACTACTAGTAATACTCATCGCATTCGGTATTATCTCTTATTCCGTATTAGACAGTAAAATTCCCGAATACAGTGGAGAACACTATGTTTCCGGTATAACTCAAGAAGTTCAGATCTTCAGAGATAATTTTGCAGTACCATATATAATTGCCGAGAATGAATTAGATGTTGTGTTTGCATTAGGTTATGTTCATGCACAAGAACGACTTTTCCAGATGGATATGGCTAGAAGAGCTGGAGAGGGAAGGTTAAGTGAAATAATTGGGAGCAAAACCGTTCCGTTTGATAAAATGTTTAGAACACTTGGACTTTTTAAAACAGTTCAAAAATCCTATGATAAATTAAATCCAATTTCAAAGCAATATTTAGAAGCTTATTCAAAGGGTGTAAACGAGTATATAAAAAATGCTGATGGTAACTTCACTTTTGAGTTTGATATTTTGGGATATGATCCATATCCGTGGAAGCCGGAACATAGTTTGGTTATTGCAAAATTATTGGCTTGGGAGTTAAATATTAGCTGGTGGACCGATATAGTTTTCTCTCATTTGGTTCAAAAATTAGGTGAAGAGAAAGTTGCTGAAATTATACCTGATTACGATGAGAATTCACCTACTATCATTCCAGAGAAATTAAATAGTTATTCAGAAATACCGTTAAATCTTTATAAGGTTGATAGAAAATTTAGAGAATTTTCTGGATTTGTGGGAACTCATATTGGTTCGAATAATTGGGTAGTTAATGGTAATAAGTCTGACAGTGGAAGTGTAATAATTGCGAATGATCCTCATTTAGCTCATCGATTACCTGGACATTTTTTGTTTGCGGTTGTTCGGTCGAACGAATGGAATGGAGAAGGATTTTCTATCCCGGGTCTTCCATTCTTCATTATTGGGAAGAACCAAAATATTTCATGGGTCTTAACTAATGTTATGGCTGATGATTCTGATTTTTACATCGAGAAGTTAGATTCGACCAATACACATTACTTATTGGATGATGAATGGAGAGAACTGAATATAGCTTCTGATACTATTATTGTTAAAGATTCATCTAGTGTTATTTATGATATTGTTAAAACTCATAGAGGTCCAATAATTTCAGAAATTCATTTATATGACATTTTATATTCAAATGAATATCAGAATAAAACAACAATGAGTATGAGATGGACTGCACTCGATTATACGGATGATCTCTACGCTATGATTTCAGTTAATAAAGCGAAAAATTGGAGTGATTTTAGGAAAGCATTAAAGCACTTTACTGCACCAGGACAGAATTTTGTTTATGGTGATATTAAAGGTAACATTGGTTATGTATGTGCTGCTAAACTTCCGTTGCGAAACAATAATAGTCCAACTATGGTTTATGATGGGAGCAATTCTGAGAATGATTGGAAAGGTTTTGTCCCTTATAGTAAAATGCCAAAATTATACAATCCCAATGAAAACTTTATTGCTTCAGCAAATAATAAAACGGTAAATGATTTCCCATATCATATATCAAATATCTGGGAGCCAGCTTCAAGAATTGATCGAATCACTGAATTACTTAAATCAAAAGAGACTCATTCTGCTGAAGATTTTAAAA
>JBDLIN010000294.1:0-4534 GCA_039714835.1 Bacteroidota bacterium
TAAATGGCGTGTGGATTTCAGCTCATATAAAAAGGCGCTTATTACTAATACCAAAGGTGAGGTCGTAGGTGAAGTTAAATATCCAAAGAATACCTTTAATATTAAACATTTGAGCAAGAGATATGATGTTTTGTTTGTAACTGCAATTGATTTAAGGAATGAAAAATCAGATCCGGTCAAAATTGATCTCACTAAAGATTACAGCAGTTTGTACACTGCCAAGCCTATGGATCGGATTATTGTTAAGAAACAAATTGGTGAAAACGCCAGATTTGTCAATGCCCAAAGTGATAAAGAGTTCGTAGCAAAAGGAGTGAATTATTGCAGAATCAGAACAGGCGACCACGATTCATTTGAACCCGTCTTGGTTGCTGATAAGGCTTTGATTGATATCGCGGATAAAAGCCCTTTTACATTACAGAGGATTAATCTGAACGACACTCTTATTTGTTACGATCCTTACCATATAGAAACTATGATGAGGGCACTAAATGAAAACGGATACAATCTCGTACGAGTATTTGTAAAAACCGGTGAAAGGGATTCTGAAGAAACAAAAGTATATGGATTATCGGGTTGGCCTGAAACAAAAGGCATTTCAAAGGCATACATGGATAATTTTGTGGATTTTCTGACTCGCGCTAATAAATACAGCATTTATGTTATACCCTGTTTCACGGAAAATGAGATGCTCGACAATGATTACTTTAATGAGCTTTCCAAAGGTGCCAGTGGTCAGGACATCCTGTTTTCGGAAGCGGGGATAAAGGCAAAGCAGCATTATATTGAGTTGTTTTTAAAATACATAAAGGCCAATAATCCTGAACTGATCAATACTTTATTTGCACTAACAATGCAAAATGAGTTTGCTTTTCACAGCTACGAAGCTCCCTTTGATCAAACTTCAGGAACTTATACATTTCTAGATGGAAGCAAATACGATATGAGCAATGATGATGAGCGACGTACATTGGCAAATCGGGCAATACGGCACTACTATAAAAAAATGAAGGAAGCGGTGGAAGAAAATGCACCGGGTCTGCTTGTTGGTGAAGGTACTTTTTCAATGGGTGCTGTTGGAAAAACTTATCAAAACTCTAAAGGTTTCCGTCCGATAGATGGTGTTGAGGATTTGAGATTTCCTATGACTGCAGTGGAATTGCTGAGCACTGACATTGATTTTCTTGATTTTCATGTTTATCGATGGGGCAAAGAAGGGTTGGGTAAAGATGTGTTTGATTACTTTGTAAAAAATATGCATCTTGACAGTAAAGAAGGAAAAAAACTTATGCAAAGTAAACCTGTCATAATGGGAGAGTTTGGCTCATTTAAAGAAAATGAAACACAACTGGATGATGCTATAGATTTTGTAAAAGAACTAAAACAGGCTGCATTGGATTTCGGATTTAAAGGAACCTGCTATTGGACAATTGACACTTTTGAACAAAAAAGATTATGGAACCTGATGTGGGATAATGGTAAAATGTTGAAAGCGTTTTATGAACAGAAAAAAAATAATGGGAGATAAACTTCTTTGAGAGCGATAAATCTAAAGTGCGAATATATGGTCAATCCTATTGGGTTAGACACACAAGTTCCAAGGTTAACCTGGAAATTGTTAGATAAAAGAAAAGGTATTTCACAGAGTGCATACCAAATAATTGTTGGCCCAGAACTAAGTGATGTTAAAAATGGTAACGGTAATATTTGGGACAGCGGAAAAATAAATTCTGATAAAATGCTGGTTTTATACAAAGGAAAGAAATTAAAACCTTTTATTAAATATTATTGGGCAGTTCGTATTTGGGATGAAAATGATGAACTTAGTGAATTAAGCGAAGTCGCATCATTTGCAACAGGAATGATGGTTAATAAAAATTGGCAGGCAGATTGGATTTCGGATTCAGAAGATAAACACCTTAAACCGGCTGCATATTTTAGAAAAGAGTTTGAAGTTGAAAAAGAACTTGTTTCGGCAAGAGCATATGTTGCATCTGCAGGATATCATGAACTTTATTTAAACGGTAATGCGGTAAGTGATGCTTGTTTAAGCCCTTCATTTACTCGATATGATAAAAGAGTTTTATATAATACTTACGATGTAACAGAGCTAATTCAGAGTAATAATTCAATTGGTATGATACTTGGTGATGGATGGTACAATCATCAATCTATCAATGTTTGGGAATTTGCCAATGCGAAATGGCGTGGGCGTCCTAGAGTAAGAATGGAACTGCATTTAAATTATTTAGATGGTAAAAAGGAAATACTCAAAACATCAGAGGATTGGAAAACTGAATTAAGTAATATTATACAAAATAGTATTTATACCGGTGAACATATTGATAACAGATTACACAAACCAGGATGGAATATTGCCGGTTTTGATGAAAGCAAATGGAAAAATGCAATAAAAGTAAATTCTCCAACTGAGAATATTGTAGCGGAAGTAATGCCACCAATTAAAAAAGTGGAAACTCTTTCTGCAAAAAGTATGAGAAAAATTAGTGATACATCATATGTTTTTGATTTCGGAAAAAATATTTCCGGAGTTTCTCAATTAAAAGTTAAAGGTGAATTCGGTACAGAAATAAGATTAAAACATGGCGAGCAATTGAATGAAAATGGACTTGTTGATTTAAATGGTTTGGAGGTTCATTACAGACCTACAGACGACAAAGATCCGTTTCAAACAGATGTATTTATTCTTAGAGGAGAAGGAGAAGAAAGTTTTGTCCCACTTTTTAATTATAAAGGCTTTCAATATGTAGAAGTAACTTCAACCAAACCAATAAAACTTACAAAAAAAAGTTTAGCCGCACATTTTATGCATAGTGATGTTGAGCAAATTGGAACGATTGAATCATCTGATACACTCATAAACAAAATTTGGGAAGCAACAAACGATTCATATTTATCAAACTTATTTGGATATCCTACTGATTGCCCGCAGAGAGAAAAAAATGGTTGGACCGGCGATGCCCATATTGCAATTGAAACAGGTCTTTTTAATTTTGATGGAATAAAAATTTACGAAAAGTGGATGGATGATCATCGTGATGAACAACAAAAAGATGGAGTTTTACCGGCAATTATTCCAACCGGAGGATGGGGTTATGATGGTATTCCAACGCCGGAAAGGAAGATCTTATCAGCTAATGGGCCTGATTGGACAAGCACAATAGCACTGATTCCTTGGAATGTATATCTATTCAAAGGTGATACACATATTTTAGAAGAGAACTATGAAAATATTAAATTGTATGTTAATCATTTGGCAGAAATTAGTCCAAACAATCTTACAGATTGGGGGCTTGGAGATTGGATTCCGGTCAAATCCGAATCAAATATTGAGCTTACGTCATCAATCTATTTTTACACTGATGCTCTCATTCTTTCCAAAATTGCAAACGTTTTGAATAAAGAAGAAGACCATAAAAAATATTATGAACTTGCAAATAAGATTAAGAAGGCAATAAATGATAAATTCCTTGATAAAGAAAGAGGGATTTATGCTTCCGGTTTCCAAACAGAAATGAGTATGCCTTTATTTTGGGGTATTGTGCCGGAAGGATTTAGGCAGCGCGTCGCAGATAATCTGGTAAAAACAGTAAAAAATAACAAAAACAAATTAGATGTAGGTTTGCTTGGTTCAAAGACGATTTTAAATGCTTTAAGTGAAAACGGTTACGCTGATCTTGCATATAAAATTGCTTCCGATACAACTTATCCATCTTGGGGTAACTGGATTGCAAACGGTGCTACAACGCTTTATGAAAACTGGGATGTTAATGCCAAAAGCGATTTATCGTTAAATCATATTATGTTTGGTGAAATAAGTGCATGGTATTTTAAAGCCCTTGGTGGGATTAATATTGATGAAAGCAAACCAGGTTTTAAAAATGTAATTCTCAAACCAAATTTTGTATCTGGATTACAGAAGTTCAAAGCTACCCATAACGGACCTTTTGGAAATATTGCATCGGTTTGGGAGAGAAATGGTGAGAATATTTACTATTCAATTACAATACCAGTCAATAGCTGCGCTACTCTTATAATAGACAATGGTTTTAAAATTGAAGAGATTTCTAAATATAGTATAGTAAAGGACGGAAATGACAATGTGATTTCATTAAAGGCTGGAAGACATAATTTTACACTACATAGAAAAAAAGAATTAGATGAATAAGGAATAATATGAATACAATGAGATACATTATTATTATACTACTATTTTTGTCAGCTAGTTTTAGAGCTCAAGATATGGTTATCCCACTTTGGGAAGATAAAATTCCAAATCATCAGGAATGTGGTGAAAAAGATACATTGAATACTGATTATCAGTACGAAGCTTATATAACTGTAGTTAGTCCTGATATCACAGTTTATCTTCCAGCAAATGATTCAATAAAATCAGATAAAGCTGTACTTGTTATTCCTGGAGGAGCATATTGGGGAGTTGTGCATAAATGGGAAGGTCACAGTGTTGAAAAAATGCTCTCTGAGAGTGGGCTAACAGTCTGTGTATTACAAC
>JBDLIN010000295.1:0-4531 GCA_039714835.1 Bacteroidota bacterium
TAACTGAAAAATTCTCACTACGTCCCGGTTTTAGATATTCCATTCAAACAAAATTTGATAATCAATATTCTTCATCTATTAGCTCAAAATTTGATCTAGGTCAAGGATTTGAATTAAGAAATATTCTAGGTTCCTCCTTTCGAACGCCAAATTATGATGAATTGTATACTTCACTGATCAGTTCAAACCACATAATATCCGGTAATGAAAGTTTAATACCAGAAAAAAGCTTGTCAATTTTTATCCATCTAAATAAGAAAAGTTGGTTTGAAGATTATAGTAAATTAATAAGTAAATTAAAGATCGGTTACATTCATGTTACAGATAGAATAGATCTTTCTGTAATTAGTACAACACCTGTTTTAACGTATAATTATTTAAACCTGGATAAACATAATTCGTTGAATTTGTCCTTGGAGAACACATTTAAGTATAAAAAATTAGATCTTAAACTAAATGCCACTTTACTGGGTGTTTCTGAAACTTTGGTTAACGAAGAAAATTATAGTGATGAGTTTTTGTATTCAGTACAAGTAAATTCCAGTCTAAGTTATAAAATTCCTCAAATGAAAGCGTCAATATTGCTTAACTATAAATATAACGGGGCTCAACCTCAATTTATATGGCAAAACACAGACGATGGAGAAGGAACCTATATAAAAGGACAAATCGATGCATATAATTGGGCAGATATTTCTATAAAAAAACAATTTCTTAAAAACTTTGAAGCTACATTCGGGGTAAGAAATGCATTTGATGTAACAAGAGTAGATTCAACACTATTTAGTGGAGGTGAAACACATACGTCAGGAGGAAATCGTTTATTAATAGGTTATGGAAGATCTTACTTCATTAAATTAAACTACAACTTAAACTTTTAAAAGATGATTAATATTAAGAATATACTTATAGTTTTATCAATATCTACATTGTACTTTTCATGTAGCAAAGAAGAACCCCTTCCTGTTAGACCGGAACCGCTGGATTCTGCTGTAATTGAGCCTGAAGTAGGTGGTCCCAATGAACCGAATTCGGCGTTTGTAAATTTAAGTTCTGGTGAAAAAAGTTACGCAAGACGCGACTCATGGGATTTTGGTTTTTATTGTGGAGATCAATTTAGAGTTATAATTAACTACTCAATTTTTATGGCTGCAAAAGATTTAGACTTTACAGATATAACTGCAGTTGGAGTAGATGATGTACAAGATTTATATGATGAAGTAGCTGTAGCTACTTTTGACCCAATGAATGTAAATTATGTAGATGATTTTGATGGAGATATCAATAACACGGCTATAGATGAAATAAACGATGACAATGATCTCAACAAAGTATATTTGGTAAATATGGGTTTTGAAGTAGGAACAGATACCCCAATACCAGGATATACTGATGTTGATGGTGAACATCGCGGCTGGAAAAAAATTAGAGTTTTAAAGAATAATGAGTCATATATTATACAATATGCTGATATTGATGCAACTACTTATCAAGAGAAAACAATTTCTAAAAACACAGATTATAATTTTACTTTCTTTAGCGTTGATATCAATGAGGTTGTTGAAGTAGAATCACCAAAAAATGAATGGGATCTCAATTTTACAGTTTTCACTAATGAGATCGCTAATTATGGAACCTATGGATTCACAGATTTTGTTTTGACAAACTCAAGATTCAATGTTCAGGCCTATCTTATGGAAGAAGTAAATATTCCTTATGATGATTTTACAGCCAACGATATAGTTCCTGATAGTTTTGAAAACTCACAACGGGTAATTGGTAGTAGTTGGAGAGTAGGAGGTGGCCCTGACCAAACACCTCATGTAAAAGAAGAGTTGTATTATATTATTAAAGATACTGAAGGAATTTACTATAAAATGAAATTTATTACAATGTTGAATGCTGAAGGAGAAAGAGGCTATCCTCAGTTTAAATACAACATTTTATAGATTTTTTTATCTGACCCTGTTTGATCGTTCCATAAATTGAACAATACGATCAGGATCCAATGCATTTTCCCAATGTCCGTTCTTTTTAAAATAGGAACCGACAATTAATGCATCAGAAATTTCTAGATAGTCACTTAGATTATCAAGATTAACACCTGAACCGATTATCAGAGGTAGCTTCGTATTAGATCTCACTGTTTTTATTTCATTTAGGTCAGCTGTTAAACCGGTATGTTTACCAGTTATAATCACAGCGTCAGACAAGAAGAACTCAGAAGCATTTGCAATTTCTCCTATATCCAGATCAGCGGTAAGTGCATGCGAACTGTGTTTTTTCTTCACATCAGTAAATACGGCAATATTTGTTGCATCTATTTGTTTTTGATAGCGTAACAATTCAGCAGCTTGACTGTCAATATATCCTTCGTCAGCCAGATGTCCAAACACATAACCTTCCACTCTTATAAAATCGATACCTGCCGTTTTTGCAGCAGCCAATGCTGCTTTGTTTGCTCCGGCAAGAATTTGTATGCCTATCGGTAGTTTTGTTTCTTGTTTTACCAAATAGGCTATTAAACTCATAATACTACTGATTTCATGCCCCACATCATTTTTTTGATAGGGAATATCATGCATATTTTCAATCATTATAGCATCAATTCCACACTTATTATAAATTTTGGCCTCTTCAAGAGCTTCTGCAATGATAGCTTCCCTATTATGTTGGAACTTAGGTGTTCCGGGTAGAGCTTTGATGTGGATCATTCCAATAACAGGATGCTTAGTTTTAAATATTTTGTCAAATTTTCGCATTGTATCGAGTCAGTTTATAATTATCTAGTAAATTTATCAAAAAATAATCATCCAAATGCAAAGACAAAAAATTATTACAGTTGTTGGAGCTTCAAACGTCGATATCACCGGTTTTTCAAACGAAAAACTTATATATCAAGATGCCAATATTGGAACTATGAAGACAAGTGTAGGTGGAGTAGGTCGCAATATTGCTGAGAATTTATTACGATTAGGATTTACAATAAATTTGATCAGTGTATTTGGAGATGACCCCTTGAGTAAGTACTTGATCAAATCTTGTAAAGATATCGAACTGACAATTGAGAATAGTCTTTTCTTACAAAACGCATCAGCATCTACTTTTTTAGCAACCATGGATGAAAATAATGATCTGGCTGTTGGAATTTCCGCAATGGACATTTACGATCAAATTGATAATGAATTTATTCTTTCAAGAATCCCTATAATAAATAGATCAGATTATGTGGTGTTAGAGACCAATATGCCTGAGAATATTTTACAGCTTATAGCTGATAACGTCATTGAAGCTAAGCTCGTGTTAGATACTGTTTCAGGCGTTAAAGCTCTAAAAGCAAAAAACATCTTATCAAAGTTATATATATTAAAAACCAATTTAATAGAAGCACAAATGCTCAGTGGCATGGAAGTAACAGAGAGCAAAGATTATGATAAACTTGTAAGTTTCTTTTTAGACCAAGGAGTGCAAAATGTTTTTATAACTTTGGGTAAAGAAGGTGTTGTTTTTGGAAATAAAGAGATCATAAAAACTCACAAACCAATCCGTACAAAAGTTACCAATACCATTGGTGCTGGAGATTCTTTTGTTTCAGGTTTGATATATGGAGATTCAAAAGCCTATAGCATTGAAGAAGTTGCCAGATATGGAATGGCAAGTGCCAGTATAAATGTGCAACATGATTCAGCCGTGTCTCCGGAGATGAATCTAGTAAACCTTGCAAAAATCATTAATAAATGAAACAGCAATATATTGAAATACACAGGGAAGTAGCAGCAGCTCTAAAAAACAATGATCCGGTTGTTGCTTTAGAATCAACTATTATTTCACATGGAATGCCTTACCCACAAAATATGGAAACGGCTTTTATGCTCGAAGATGAAGTTAGAAAACAAGGGGCTATTCCGGTTACTATTGCCTTAATGAACGGAAAGATTAAAATAGGATTATCAAAAGAGGAAATACAATTTTTAGCCCAGGAAGGAACAAAAGTCACTAAAGTAAGCAGAAGAGATATTCCATATATATTAGCCACCAAAAAAATGGGTGCTACTACGGTATCTGCTACAATGATCCTTGCTGAAATGGCTGGTATAAGAGTTTTCGCCACAGGTGGAATAGGAGGGGTTCATAGAGACGCTTCTACAACTTTTGATATTTCAGCTGATCTGCAAGAACTTGCAAAGACTAAAGTAGCTGTTGTCTGCGCCGGTATTAAGGCTATATTGGATTTGGAATTAACCCTTGAATATCTTGAAACCCATGGAGTTCCCGTCTTAGGATATCAAACAGATGAATTACCGGCCTTTTATACACAGAAAAGCGGTTTTAAAGTAGATTACAATGTGAAAACCCCATCAGAAATAGCCGATTTACTAAAAGTGAAATGGGATTTAGGCTTAGAAGGAGGTTTTGTGATCGCTAACCCAATCCCTGAAGAATATTCATTAGACTTTGAACTGATGACTAAAGCTATTGACCAAGCCATCATTGAGCAAAACAAGAAAGGAATAAAAGGTAAAGAAAGCAC
>JBDLIN010000296.1:0-4527 GCA_039714835.1 Bacteroidota bacterium
CTAGGTCTTTGTATATTCTTTCTAACTGGAAGTTCCTCTTTGCTGCTGGGACAAATGGAAGACAGTATAAAGGTATACGAATTGCCTTCTATAGAAATAACCGCTAAAAAAATATCATTTGGTGAAAAAAATCTAGATCCTTCAAAGGAGAGGTTGGGTGGTATATTTGAATCAAATGGATTTTCATTAATCAGAAAAGGAGTATTCTTTGCTCAAGATATCTATGCAGATGGATTAAAAAGAGCCGACATAAACGTAGTTGTGGATGGAGAAAGATATCACACTGCATGTCCAAATAGAATGGACTCCCCATTGACGAGAGTAAATCCGATAGAACTTGAAAGCGTTGATTTAATAAAATCTAGTGGTGATCTGCTGAGTGGTTTAGGTGGTGTTGTAGAGTTTCACAGGGCAATTCCTTCAGAGAATCCAAAATTTCAGACTGGGATTTCGGGTAATGCCGCAGCACAAAATAGTGTAGATGCTGCATTTAAGTTTGAAGGTTATTCTCATATGGCAACATTGCGGTATTCAACCGGCTCACCCTATACAGATGCTGATGGAAGAAGTTTTAAAGATCATCAGTATGGATACAAGGATAATTATAATTACACATTGGCCGAAGGTTCTTTTCAAGGAGTTCAAAAAGATTTTAGATATGGCGGATCATTTACATATACTGAAGATGTTATGTTTCCTTATCTACTGATGGATGAACGTCTTAATGAAGTCTATTCAGCATTTTTTAGTTATAAAAATAATAAGATCTATTTCAATTATACCGACCATCTCATGGATAATGAAATGAGAGAAGGTCAAATGACAATGACAACAGCAGCTAAGAATTTGACAGCTGGTGTTGTTGGAGATTTTTATGAAGTTTTCTATCGCAATTGGGATTCGGATAATGAGTTTACTCAGAGAGCTTCAGGAAATACTGTCCTTGAAAATCATTTGATACCGAATACCAAAAAAATATCAGCTAATATTCACGATAAATTCACTTTTGCAAGATTCGGGATTTCTGGAAAAGTTGGGATTGTAAACCAAAGTATGAATGATCCAGATAGAGAAAGCTTTTTCAGCAGTATCCATAGTGATCCTAGTTATAATAGATGGTTCCCCTCGTTCGGTCTAAGCTTAAGTTACACAAATGCCATAAAAAATAAAATCGGTTATGGTTTTATGTTGGAAACTGCTAGTGATGCACCAGCACTTGAAGAACTCTATATATCAGTTCAGAAGCCAATGACAAAACCCAATTGGTCTGGCAATCCAAATCTAAATCAAGCTGTAAAAGGTGGGGTAAGAGCTATGCTTACTTATAAGAATATCAGTTTGGATGTCTATTATTCTCAAATATGGAACTATGTAAATTTAACTAAGATACCAGGGGAAAAGCCAGTTCAGACATACAAAAACGTTGATGCTCAATTACTTGGGACTAATTTTTCGTTCACTTCTGAGTATGCGGATTTAATTCTTTCTTATACTTACGGAAAAAATCTGACTAATGATTCTCCCCTTTCTGAAATTCGTCCTTTTGAATCAACACTCAAACTTCGGTCACCAGAATTTTGGGGAATGGGTCTTTTTGCTAACATTACTTATGAAGCAGAACAAACCAGAGTAGATTACATGTTAAGTGAAAGTACAACCCCTGCCTGGTATAGAGCAGATATTGGTATTAAATATGAATTAGATAATCTTAGAATAAATTTGGAAGTAGAGAATGTAACTAATCAGTTATACTATAAACATCTCTCCTTCTTGAGAAATCCTTTTGCGTCTGGCGCTCATGTATTTGAACCAGGAAGAAATATTTATCTTTCATTTACCTATTCGATCTGAGTTTTGCTGAATTAATATTTGAATTATTAAGAAAATAGTTGTTGAGTGGTCTCAAAGGAACTAAATTATGGATTGGAAAATAGTCTCAATATTTACATAACTTTATTGATACTGTTTTCCGAACTATAATAATACTGGAGAAAGTTAATGAAATCATTTACGATCAAAGAGATCAACAATATTCTAAAGGGTGAATTGGTTGGGGATACCAATCAGCAGATAAATGGGCCAGAACAATTGGATAAGGCCAATAGCAATCAGATTACCTTTATCGGAAGCAATAAATATGTTCGTCAATGGGAAACCTCTAAAGCATGTGCTGCAATTGTTAATGAAATGTTGGAATTAGAACCTGGCGAAAATCGTGCTTTGATCAAGGTAAAAAACGCTGATCTGGCGATGGCAAAATTATTGGAAGTCTTTGACCCAGAACCACCTATATTCGATGCAGATATCCACCCTACAGCTATTGTTCATGAATCAGCTACAATTGGAAAAGAATGTAAGATAGGCGCTGGTTGCTATGTGGGAAAAGATGTAGTTTTAAGGGATGCGGTAGTACTATATCCTAATGTCACAATTCTTGATGGAACTACAATTGGAAATGGTACTGTTATATGGCCGGGTACTGTAATTCGTGAACGATGCGAAATTGGGAGCAATTGTATATTTCATAATAATGTTAGTATCGGTGCTGATGGTTTTGGATACCGCCCAAGTGAAGACGGGAAAGGGTTGATTAAAATCCCTCAAATTGGGAATGTTATTATTGGAAATGAAGTTGAGATTGGAGCCAATTCATGTGTTGACCGTGGTAAGTTTAGTTCAACAATAATTGGGGATGGATGTAAAATAGATAACCTCGTTCAGATAGCACACAATTGTGTTATGGGGCGTTCTTGTATTATGGCTGGCAACAGCGGTTTGGCTGGTTCTGTTACTCTGGGAGATGGTGTTATTATTGGCGGAAGCGCATCTATCAAAGATCACATAACTCTTCATTCGGGTGTCGTTGTAGGAGCAGGCTCTGGTGTGATGAAGGATGTTCCTGCTGGAAAAACTGTTTTGGGCTATCCTGCACAAGATGCAAAAAAGATGCTTAAACAGTGGGTGGCTTTGAAAAAGCTTGTTTGATTTTTTTTGGTTGGAATAACTCAATTTTATTCTGCAATAGTTTTGTAAATTGCTTTAAGTTATTTTTAGATTAAATTTTAATTATGGATTCACAAATTTTAGTATTAGCCGGTGCTGCTGCATCAATTGGAGTGATACATACTGCTTTAGGTCCGGATCACTACATCCCTTTTATAGCTCTATCAAAATCACAGAACTGGAGTAAGCTAAAGACAATTCTGGTTACTTCATTAAGTGGATTGGGTCATGTAGGTTCATCAATTTTAATTGGTGTGTTCGGCTATTTAATTGGCACTTCGCTTTTCTCATTAGAAGCTCTTGAATCTATTCGAGGAAATGTTGCTGGGTGGTCGCTGATCATTTTAGGCTTGCTTTATACGGTCTGGGGAATAAAAAAATCATTTAAGAAAGAGAGCCATTCTCATATCCATATTCATACAGATGGAACTGCCCATACTCACTCCCACAATCACGAAAATAGTACTCATGCACATATTCACAAAAGCGGGAAAAGCGATGTAACTCCATGGATGATTTTTCTCATTTTTCTCTTCGGTCCATGTGAGCCCCTTATTCCCTTGCTGATTTATCCTGCTGCTGAACAAAATACTTTTGCTGTGGTTTTAATCTCGCTGGTTTTTAGTATTTCAACAATTATGACTATGCTTGTAATAGTCTTCTTTGGTTTGTATGGTTTGTCATTTTTACCAATTGCAAAAATCAACAAACATATTCACACTCTTTCTGGGTTTTCAATTTTAATTTGCGGTGTAGGAATTCAATTTTTAGGATTGTAAGTTGTTGTTCCTTAAACATTGATTATTAGCCAATAATAAACTTATTGAGCAATTTTAATGTTTGTTTTGCCACGAGCTTCAGCTCGTGGAACAAATAATCCAATTAAAAATGGCTTTAGCCACAATTGTATTCTTTATCAAAGAGATATTAAATGTTAAAAAAAATAATTGTTCCAATCTAATTCCGGCTAAAGCCGATATATTTATGTGTAAATATATACCACGCCATAAATGGCGTGGCTAATAAAAGTATAAAAATTATTTTATTTTTTTGTCTGCTCTTTATTCCAAGATGTTTAGCCTTGTGTTTTCCATGCAGTATAAGTCATATGTCTTTTGACTTTTAAAGGTTAACTAATTACTGCTTACCATATTTAATTCGTATATCCACAGCATGAAATTTATTCGATATATCCAGTATTAATGGATTTAAATCAAATTCGATAATTCCTTGATTTTCGATTAGCATCTGAGAAGTTGATTTAATAATATTTTTCAACTGTGATAAATCTGCAGCGTTCTCTCCTCTAACACCAGAAAGAATTTTTCCCATTTTTGTTGAAAGTATCATCTCATCAATTTCTTCGTCAGTAATGAATGCCGAGCGTATTGCTGTATCATCCAATACCTCGACATATTTGCCGCCGCTTCCGAACATGATAACTGGTCCGAAGGAAGAATCGCGGTATCCGCCAATCAGCAGCTCATGCTTAGTTGAAACAAATTCTTGTATCAGATAATTCTC
>JBDLIN010000297.1:0-4508 GCA_039714835.1 Bacteroidota bacterium
AGAATTAGATTCTGAAGAGATCAGTACTGTAAAAAGCTACAACGTTGCAAATTCACTTGTAGGTAAAGTAGCAGGTGTTAATGTAAACCAATCAGGTGGTTTGGGCTCTGGCTCCAGAATCGTTATTAGGGGAAACAATTCTATTACCGGAGCTAACCAGGCACTTATAGTTGTAGATGGTGTTCCTATTAACACAGCAGGATCTGATTCCGGTGGTAGTGTATACAGCAGTACGGTTACCGGTGGTGGTATTACTGATATTAATGCTGATGATGTTGAATCGATCTCCGTATTAAAAGGGCCTAATGCAGCTGCACTTTATGGTTCCAGGGCAGCAAATGGTGTCTTATTGATTACCACAAAAAAAGGAAGAATGGATGAAACCCTTGGTGTTTCTTTAACTTCCAATTTTACAATGGGTAATGCTATGTTCCTGCCGGATTATCAAAATGAATACGGACAAGGGGAAAATGGAGATCCTTATATTGATTTAGATGGTATGACGGGATCTTCTTGGGGATCAAAACTTGATGGTTCACAACAATTATACTATACAGGAGAAAATAAAGCTTATACAGCGCAAAAAGATAATGTGGAGGATTATTTTAAAACATCTACACAAATTATCAATACATTGTCTTTATCTAAAGGTGGAGATGATTATAGTGTAAGGTTTTCTTATACAAATAATATAACAACCTCAATTTTACCAAATTCTGAATTGAATAGTCATAACTTTAATTTAAGATCGATGGTTAATTTGAGTGATAAACTGAGTTTTGACGGAAAAGCAACCTATTTTACTCAGGAGCTTAATAACAGAGTTCAGTTAGGATCTGAAGGGGTTCTCGGTTATGTATATTATATGCCAAGAAATATTATTACAAATGATCTAAGAAAATACCAAATGGATAATCCTGCTTTGTATGATCCATTTGCAAAACCTGAACCGTTAAATGATTACGATGTTATTAGTTATGCTGGTACAAATAAAAGTATAGGGAATCCATACTGGATTCAGAACAACGATGTAAATGATGAAAGAAGAGGTAGATTTATTGGCTTTGCCAAGCTTGACTATCAATTTACTGATTGGCTGTCTGCTTTTGTTAGAGTTGGTGGTGATGTTACTAATATCAGGACTGATGAAATTCAAAAAGTTGGGCATCATTTTAGGAGATGGGGACGAGTAACTTATTCAAATAGTCAATATACTGAATTTAATTCTGACTTTTTATTAAAGGCTGATAAAGAATTAACAGATAATCTTAGTTTAAACGCTATGGTTGGAGGTAACCTTTCTATAAGAACTGCAGAGTCAATGCGCGTAAGAGGGGAACAATTTAAAATACCTACCAGGGCATTTTTAGCGAATACAAATGTTCAAACAAATTCACACAATCCGGTAGCTACTAAGAAAGTAAATTCATTATATGCTTCTGCAAGTTTGTCTTATGATGATTTTATGTATCTGGATGTTACAGGTAGAAATGACTGGTCATCTACTTTAGGATCAGATAACAGATCATATTTCTATCCATCTGTTAGTTATTCTATCTTGTTAGATAAGTTTATTGATCCGGATCATGAATTTATGAATCTTTTCAAATTAAGAGCCAGTTGGGCAGAGGTTGGTAATGATACTGATGCATACCAGTTATATCAAACTTTTGATGTGCCATCTGAAGGGTATTTGGGCTTAACAACACTTAACTCACCAACAGTTAAATTCAAACCTGATTTAAAACCGGAAAGTATAGTTTCTTCAGAATTTGGTATGGAAGGTAAGTTTTTCCAAAATAGATTATACTTTGATTTTTCAGTTTATAAGATCAATACAACAGATATGATTTTCAATGTACCTGTACCTCCTGCAACAGGATATCAGTTCTTTAAGGAAAATGTAGGGGAAGTTGAAAATAAGGGGATTGAGTTTTTAATCGGAGGAGTTCCTGTACAAACAGATGACTTTAGATGGGATGTTTCCTTTAACTTCTCGAAGAATGAAAATAAGCTGATTGAACTTATCGATGGTTTAGATTCTTTTGTTTTAAATACATCAAATAGCGGAAATGTTTCAATTAGAGCTGAAGTAGGTGGTAGTATAGGTGATATATATGGTACTAAATGGAAAACAGATGAAAACGGACAGTTACTTGTAACTGAAGAGGGATTTCCTCAGGCATCAAGTACTCGTGAATATTTGGGTAATTCTAACCCTGACTGGACAGGTGGTTTATCAAATTCATTTACATATAAAAACGTTTCTTTACGATTCTTAATTGATGCAAGATTTGGAGGAGAAATATACTCTTCAACTTCATCAAGATTAGATGGATCAGGTGTGTCAGAAAGAAGTTTGTTGTATAGAGATGGAGGAGTTGTAATAGATGCAATCAATGAAGGAACCGGCGTACAGAATACTGAAAACATAACTTCTCAACAATATTGGGGTCCTTATTCTAGTATTGGTTCTGAATATGTGTATGATCAAACCAATATCAGGCTTAGAGAGTTTGCTCTAACATATAATTTACCAAGTGAATATTTGACCAATTCCGGTTTTGCAGGAGCTTCTTTTGGGTTAATAGGCAGAAATTTATTTTTCTTTCATAAAGAAGCTGATGATATTGATCCGGAGGCGAACTTAGGTACTTCCATTTCCGGTCAGGGTATATCTGCGAATAATGTACCAACTGTACGTTCTTTAGGTTTAAATATAAATCTTAAATTTTAAATAAAAGATTATGAAAATATTAATTAAAAAAATAGGTTTGATTTTAATGCTGGTATTTATATCGGTTAATTGTTCAGATTTTGATGAAATCAATGAAAGGCCTGATGCATTCACTTCTGATGAAGTAAGTGCAAAGTACTTCCTTACAAGTACGCAGATAGAACTTTATGCCCCAAATCGTTATCCGTACTGGAGGGCACAATTAATTCATGCAGATCGTTTTGCAGGACAATTTACTTTTGGTCATAGTGGAAGCTGGTGGAGTGATGGTTTGGCATATACATATAGTTCAGGATATACAGATGCCTCTTATGATTGGGCTGCATTATATGTGGGTAAATTAACTACCTATTTAAATTTTGTAAAAGAAGGGGGAGACCTGGAAAATGAACGTTATTATGCAATAGGCCTGATTATGAAAGGTCTATACTATCAAATGTATACAGATATCTTTGGTATGGTACCTTATTCTGAAGCTACTAACCCGGATATTATTACTCCAAAGTTTGATACACAAGCTGTAATATATCAAGGAGTTATTGGGGAATTAGATCAAGCAATGCAAATTATTGGGGATCATACAAATACTGGTGAAGGGGTAGATCTGTTAACCAAAAATGATTTATTCTTTAATGGAGATCTTCAAAAATGGAAAAAACTTGCCAATACATTAAAATTGAGAATGGGATTAAGAGCACAGGGAGCTAGCGAATCAGGGTTTGCAGATACAGCTATCAATGAAGCATTACAATCAGAATTACTTACCATGTTTGATGATAATGTATTAATGGAAAAAGATCCTGATATTATCCAATGGTCCAATGCTGCTTATGGTGATGTCTGGCATAACTTTGGTGGATTTGGTTCGAAATGGAGTGTAGGTGAAACTTTGATTAACTATTTACAAGATAATAATGATCCAAGGTTAAGCAAATATGCCAAACCTATTGAAGGGGGTGAGGTAACTTTTACTAAACCAGAATCTGAAAGAGATAAGTTTGATAAACGTCTAAATTTCATTTTATCTAAATTAGACCATGCAGACGTTGTTTATACCAGAGTTGATAAAACAATTGTCGATGAAAATGGTAATGAGAAAGATATTGTTATTATAACAATTTCTAGTGATGTTGAATACTTTGTAGGACAACCAACTAGGTTAAATAGTGAAATAAAGTCCTTGGCTAATCATAATTTTTTCTCTGACCCAGCTGATTTAATAATTAATGCTAAAAATCAGGGAAATCCAATTTTTCCTGAAATTGTGATGACAGCAGCTGAAGGGAACTTTTTACAGGCGGAGGCCATTGCTAAAGGTCTTTATGCTGGAGATGCGCAAAGTTTTTATCAGGAGGGAATAAGACAGGCAATGAAAATTTGGGATGTTGATGATGCTTTTATTGAAGAATTTATCGCAAATGAGGATATGGCTTTATTAAATGGAACACCCGAGAAAAACATGGAGAAAATAGCTATCCAACGTTGGATAGTATCTTATACTGATGGTTTTGAAGCCTGGGCAATTGTTAGAGATACAGGATATCCTTCTGAGCTTGCAGCAGGTGTATCTGATAAGGATATATTTAGTCTGGGAACTTTAAATGGAGCTTATCCACAAAGAATGAGATATGGTAATACAGCCTATAATACTAATGGAGATAATACCAGTGCTGCTGTATCAATTCAAGGGCCTGATGAGCAAAAAACAAAATTATGGTGGGCTAAATAGCCTAAGGGGGTTAATATTTGATTAATATCGTGTTTAAAAACA
>JBDLIN010000298.1:0-4497 GCA_039714835.1 Bacteroidota bacterium
ATCTTTGGTTATTTAACTATTAAAATTATTACATATTTATTAAATCTTTCTTAACGATTTTTCGATTTTCATTCTTTGGCAAACTTTCAATAAACTTAATCATTTTTGGTGCCTTATATCTTGTAAGTCCTTTATTGATACAAAAATCAATTAACTCCTGCTCTTTAGGTTTTTTTTTATCTTTTTTTATAGCTACAAATGCCTTAACAACTTCGCCCCATTTTTCATCTGGAACACCAATAACAGACGATTCAAGCACATCAGGATGACTATCAAGAACAATTTCAACTTCCCTCGAATAGATATTAAAACCACCGCTTATAATCATATCTTTCATTCTTCCAACGATAAAAATATACCCGTCTTGATCTTTGTATCCTAAATCGCCTGTGTGAAGCCATTTATCTCTATGTGTATTTTTTTCAATTTTCGGCAGATTCAAATACCCCGGAGAAACGTGAGGACTTCTTAAAATAATCTCGCCAACTTGGCCATCTGGTAGTTCCACATCTTCTTCATTTACAATTTCTACTTCTACCCCCAATGCAATAGTCCCGGCAGAACCAATACGTTTTATTTTTTCCTCTTCACAATTGAGGTTATGATCTTCAGGTGTTAAATGTGTAATGGGCTGCACAGATTCTGTCAGTCCATAATTTTGACGGAAAATATTTCCAAAAACTGATATAGCCTCTCGTAACTTTGAAACCGACATTGGAGCCGTGCCATAAAAAATACGTTTTAGAGTTTTTAGATTGTAATTGTTAATGTTTACATCCTCAAGCAACATGACTATCATCGTAGGAACTAGAAGAGTACAGGTGACTTTTTCTTTTTCAATAATCTCAAACAGAGTAGTTGTTTCAAATTTATCAAGAATGATATGTTTTGCACCTTTCAAAAAAAATGGCGTGGCATAATATCCTGCCGCATGAGTTAATGGGGCAACATGCAAAAAAACTTCATCCTTGCTTATCAATCTATCCGTATTCATGAACATATTGGTAATTTGTTCTTTTCTGTTCCTATAGGTCATCAATACACCACGAGGCTTGCCAGTAGTCCCTGATGTGTAATGAATTTTGTATATATCGTTCTCATCAAGATCTATATTTGGTTCTAATGAATCAGATTCAGTGAGCATTGATTCATAATCTATTGAGATGTTGTTAGGGTCTCCATGGCAGATAAAATGCTCTATAGCGGGCAATGTCTCACGAATCCTTGATACCTGATCTAAAAATTCTGATCCAAATATTATTGCAGTTGCTTCGGAGTCTTTTAAAATATCTATATTTTGAATGAGTGAATCTCGTGTGTTGAGTGGCACCATGACTATCCCCGCTTTCCACATCCCCAAAAAGAGCTCAAAACTATAATTTGAATTGTATTGTAAACATGCCACCCTAGTTCCCTTAACAAACCCTAAGTTAATTAGGCCCCATGCAAGTCTGTTAGCACGTTCATTAATCTCTGAATAAGTAAATGACTGATCCTTATATACAATGCACGTGTGATCAGGATAGCGTTTAGCAGGGACATTAATCCATGCACTTGCATTAAATATCATTTTCTCTCCCTTCCAATTTATCTATATTTTATTCAAACTTTCATTGTTGCGTTTTATAAACCCCTGATACCGCTTTTTACTTGTAATCCAACGTTCTTTGTGATGTTGTGTCACTTTTCCTATTACTTTCACAGGCTGGCCTACTCCGATCATACCGGCAGCCACTTCTTGGTTGTTTCGCACTAACCCCATTTCACCAATAATTGCCCATTCACCAATTCTAGAATGGTTACTGAGCACTGCTCGCATTCCGATGACAGCAAACGCTTCAACGGTTGCATTATGTAACATTGCCCCGTGACCTATTGTAGCTTCCGGCCCGATGCGAGTTGTTAAATCAGGGCTGTTATGGATTATGGCTCCCTCTTCTATGGCGCTGCCTTCTTCAATGATAATGCTTCCATGATCACCTCTAAGAACAGCGCCCCAACCAATGTAGCATTTGGGTCCTATTTGAACATCACCAATGATATCTGCACTAGGAGCAATCCAGGCAGTTGAATCAATGGCTGGACATTTACCTTCAAATGTATAAAGAGCCATTTTTTCCTATTCCCACTTGTTTAATTTGCTGAAAATACTTCAAATGAATCACTCCAGTTAAAATAGATAACTCTGTATATCTATGGCCTAACGCCATTTTTAGGTGTTGGCCCTAATTCAGTTTTAAGATAATTCTGGGCCGCTTCAATTAAATTGCACAACCAAAGCCTAGTTTCTCTTGGATCAATAATATCCTCAAGCGCAAATGCTTCTGCAGTCCGAAATGGAGAAGCATATGTCCTAAGTTCTTCTTCAAGCTCCTTTGTTCTCTTCTCAGGATCCTCACTTGCCATAATTTCGCGCTTGTAAGAAGCTGCAACTCCTCCTTCAACCGGTATAGATCCTAACTCAGCAGATGGCCATGCAATACGATAGCACAAGCGATTATTTACGTAATTCAAGGCCGCGGCCATCCCGTAACATTTTCTGATAATTACCGTAAACCTGGGCACCGTGGCCTGCATACCCACGTTCATAGCACTCATGCCTGCTCTAAGTGTTCCCATGGATTCAGCCTTAGGGCCAATCATAAAACCGGGAACATCTACCAGGTTAAGAATAGGTATATGGAATTGATCACACAACTCGGCAAAGTGTCCCATTTTATTAGAATCATTAGCATCAGGTGCCCCACCGTTGACTTGTGGGTTATTGGCTATGATACCAACCGGATAGCCATTCAAACGAGCCAGTCCAGTGATGGCAGCAAGGCCAAATGTGGGTTGGATCTCAAAAAAACTCTCACGGTCAACGATCAGTTCGATAACGCGCCGCATATTATAAGGCTGCATCCGGTTACGGGGGACGATGGATAATAGTTCCTCATCCCATCGGTCCTTTGGGTCGTCAGTGGCTACATACGGCGGCATCTCCCATACATTTTGGGGCATATAGCTTAAAAACCGCTTGATTTGGTTAAAAGCATCCTCTTCAGAGTCGGCTGCGTTGTCAATAGATCCCGCTGTGTCTACTGCAATATGGGCCCCGCCTAATTCTTCTTTATCTATCTCCAATGATAGTGCACGCTCAACTACAGGTGGGCCGGCTGCGAAAAGTTGAGATGTACCTCGGACCATTACTGAAAAATGTGACATAACAGCTCTACCGGCAGGCCCTCCGGCTGTTGAACCTAACACTGCTGATACTACCGGAACCAAACCAAGTAATTGCATGCTGCGCTCATAACCGCTCTTTGCTGGAAGTCGTTTGTATTTTGCACTTTTTGCGGAGGCTACATTGGCACCAGTACCATCAATAAAATTGATCATAGGAATTCTAAATTCCCGAGCCATATCTTCCACAAAGCCACCTTGCCCGCCTTTTCGGCGTGCAAGACCGGCACTGGAACCGCCACGTACTGTGAAGTCTTCACCTCCAACCGCCATCCAGCGACCATCTATTTTGATCATACCCATAACATAAGGCGCAGGAACTATGTCTTTAAACTCACCATTTTCCCACGTGGACGCCCCTGCTAATTGTCCAACTTCTTGAAAAGATCCAGAATCTGCTATCTTATCAATTCTTTCCCTTATGGTCAGCTTGCCATGTTTATGGTGAAGCTTTACTCTTTCTTCGCCCCCAAGTTTTAAGGACAGCTTCCGACGATGTTTAAGATCTTTAATTTCTTTTTCCCAACTCATATTTGATCTCCTCTTTTAAAGTGATACGTTGAAAGTCCAGTTGTCATGTTTTTAGAACATCAATATTGTATATATTTTTGTTTATTTAAAAAGACAATAATTTAAACAATAAATTACACAATTTTAGTTGTCAAGTGTTTTTTTAATAATATTGGATTGAAGTTAAAAAGACTAAGCTATTAGTTTAAAGACTTCACAGTGGAGTTACAGAAAAGAATTAATTTTATTTAATAAATCAATGCGTTTTGATTACTATAGATTAAATTTGATTGTACCGGATCGTGAGGGATAGCTGTTTTAGATTCCACTCAATTTTGAGAAAGACGGTATAGAATTTAATTTTTAATATAAATAAATTCTTAAAAATAATATCCAAATTGTAAAAAAATTGAATTGTATTTCTTTAATAGCGAGTATTTATGGCATATATAGTCAAGGCAAAATATCTAATATAGGGATAACTTTTAAAAAATAAAAAAATATCTGGGGATAAAGTTCCGTGTGGCAGCTACTTTTTTAATGTGTACGATTCTTTTTTTCAAAAATCACCAAACCACAAGATCTGGTATCTGGAAAACCTCTTTCCTTAAAATCAGTATTTACGCTTTTTATATCAAAATTAAAATTTGATGTAGTTGCAACTAATTATCCTAATGTAAAGTATTAAAATGACCTGATTTTAAAGGATACCAAATTTATCCATAACTTTTCAAAATTGGAATAATACACAAGATCTTGTGA
>JBDLIN010000299.1:0-4474 GCA_039714835.1 Bacteroidota bacterium
ATTAGAAGTTCACAGTTGAGGAAGGTCAGTACCATTGTAGAAAATAAAAAAAGACAAGATTATAAGCTCCGTAGGAGCGGTACACTATTCCTAATCATGTTTCAGTTAAAAAAAAGTGGCTGAATCAATACTCTGTATAGGGAATCTCTTCCCAACAAAGAACATCAACTTCTACCGTTAAAGTTTGGAAGGCCTTTACTTCGAATGGAAATTCAAGCCCTTTAATTCTTCCTCCCGATATAGCTATATATGGAGAATCTGCCGGGGCAGCTGCCCAAAGTTTTCCTACATTCGAATAAACATAAAATTCCTGCAGATAATAAACTCCGACTTCAAGCTTCAGCGGCTTTGTTTCATTATCGTGTGCTATGTTTAAAAGATATTTTTGGGGATTAGGGTCGTCCGCAGTTTTTCCAAGAGAAAAGTTAATGTAGGTGGCATCCAGTTTATCATTGCAAATAGGAAAATCAGTGGGATTATCGTGAAGTGTTCCTTTCTTAAGCAAATCGTATACAGTATTCATCTTAAAGACAACTTCATGCTTACCAGACTTAGTTTCCACCGGCTTCTCACATGAGGATAAGACTAAAAATAAATTGACTACGATTAAATAATTGATGAATGATTTTAAACTTTGCATATTGTTAATATACTAGGGTTAGTTTATTAAGGTGAATTTTCTTATATTAAATATAAGTATATTTAATTACATATATGAGTATTTTTTACTAAATTATACACTAGATGTTGACTTACTGTATTTTATAAGCAAAACTCCAACTTTTCATACAATAAAAACTCTAAAAAACTGAGTTTCAAATCCAGAGTCTTAGAGTTCTTAGTAGTAAATATATAATCACAGTTCCCATTATTTCACCGTTACACCCTTAGTAATTTATTATCACAAAAATCATATGAAGGGTTAGTGCACTTTATTACAATATACTCTAACGGGAATACTCAATTAAGAGAAATTTCTATATTAAATTTAGTCACTCATAAATGACTACACAATACCTTCATGGAGGTATTTTTTATTATTTTGCGTAAATATCTTGAATAATAATGAGAAAGATTCGCTTTATAACTATAACCTAAATAATTAAACAAAAACAAACTTCATGAATTTATTGTCACTAATATAAATACTATCCTTGTTAAGCATGATATAATGACATTGTTTGATATAACTAAAAAAAGCCCGGAATCCCGGGCTTTTTACTATTTCAGTTATAAAAAATTATTAAATTAAGGAGTAGTACCTCCTGATTGGTTACAACAATCACCCGGTGTATATTCATAATACCACCACCATGAATCATTATCTCCACTATCATCAGTTTTATAGTTAGGATCAGGACTACCGTCAACACCAAGGCATGGACCAATAAATGCTGTTTCTTCATCTCCGGTATTTTCTGAATCTAAATCTATATGAAGTACTATATCTATATCGTCAGAACAAACAACGCCTATATTAGGATCATCCCAAGGAATTGTAATAAGAACATGATCATAAAGAGGACTGAAAGTGTATTTAAAGTCGTATTGATTACCAACAGGCCTGTCGCCTCCTAAAACACTGACATCCGTTCCTAACCAAATTTTAACATTTTCAGCTTCATCTCTAAAGCTTACTCCATCTTCCAATTGAAGATCAAAATACAGGTTATTTTCATCACTGGATATGGTAATATCTCCTCCATCCTGGTTATCGTTTCCATAGAAAATACAACATTGTTGTAGATTACATTCTCCCGGATCTTCATTACAGTCGTCGCTACATTCCCAAATAAAATGCCAAACACCAGGATTTCCCTGGTCAGCATCGAAGAACGGATTAGCTGTGCCGGTACTGTTTACTTTAACACCATACTCTTGCGTTAAAAGAAATTCACCTTCTGTATTTGCAGTAAGTTTCCCGATATAAACCGGTTCTGTAGTCCATACTTCAGGATTATTCATATCGTCTTCGCAAAGATCGGCATACCAAACCCATATTTTTACTGTATATTCTATATCAAGATCAAGATACTCTACACAAAGTGCTTCTTTTTCTCCAAGCCAGTAATCCAATTCACCATCACCATCAAAATCGTACAGTTTATTATCAGCCATACTAATCAGATTATTTTCTGAATCAAATAGGCCAACACTAAACATTGCCGGAAAATCAGGTCCCGGATCTGATATCTGGTGAGGGTATAGTGCCTCAACATCGCCCCAACTCCTTGGAGTTCTGTAAATATTGTAATCATAACAGAAAATGTTTCCGACGAAACAAATATTTTTAACCTTTACCTTATTAAAATCTAACCAGGTAAAACCAAAGTGCTCATATTGGTGAGCTTCGAAACATAAAACATCAATACTTATCTTATGTTTTTCAAATTTTTCTACAGTAAAAGGTTTTACTACACCTGCAAGATTCCACATAGTCTGGTAATAGGAACCTTCGCCCGGTGCTAACCAAATAAGTTTATCTCCTCCATCATCTGCTATTACTTCAGGATTAAATAAATCATCATCATTCGTATCGGCGAAAACCTCAAACATTACAATTTCATGGTCTCCATACGGAAGTTTAATTACTTCGGTTTGGGTACCACCTTCGAACCCGGTAATAATATCCAATACATATACTTCTGTTGTTCCATCAGGTTTCTTTATTTCAACCCTTGCGAATTCGGGAACAGCATCGGAACATATCGGTAAATTATCATGTTCGCTTTCGTCTATTATAGTAACGTCGGCATCCTTTTTAGATAAATCTTTCGAAATATTATCTATCGAAAAAGATACTTCCGACATCTCTATATCTGTCTGTTTCCGGCATTGGGTAAAAGCAAGTGCTACTACCACTATCATAGCAACGGAAACAATATAATTCAGTCTTTTCATAAAAAGCTATATAAAATTATAGTATTAAAAAGTGTTTTTAATAGAATTAATCATATTAAGTTCTATCAAAATGCGGGGAAAAGCCACCTGATTTCAGGTGGCCTTTTTTTATTATTATATCCAGTTTATCCTTTTATTTTTCAGATTAAATAATAACCGGATATTTCATTAATTATTCAAGAATAATTCTTTACAAATAATTAATTATTATCTTATTAAGGACAAGAACATACACATCCATCATCACAAGGCATATCTGCAGTTAAAACAGTTGGCAATCCGGCATGATCTACACAGTAACTTTTAAGATCTCCTGCTACAAATGTATAAACACCATCATCTCCATCCATCTCCCATAGTACCGGATCAACTAAAGAAGTACCAGCAAGATCTTCAGAGACCCAAAGTGTTTTTGTTGTATTATCTAATTTAATTGCATCTGTGTAAAGCGGCTTCCAATTACCATTAGGTCCCATAACAGCTATATCTATCCACCAATAATCCACTTCGCCATCTATAAACATAGGATATTCTACACATAGAGGTTCTCCTACACCTTGCGTATCTGTATTGTCTACTACTATAGTTAATGGAGTTCTTCCATCTTTAAACACTAATGTCATTCGAGTTTGAAAAATAGCCGGGAAGTCATATCCGTCATAATTGCTCTGTCCAAAATATGGGTTCACATTTACATCATTAACCAAATGTTCATTATGCCAGCATTCATGGTCTGTTACACAGATATCTCCGTAGAAACAAATTGTTTCAACCACTACTTCGCTGAAATCAAACCAAGTGAAACCGAAATCATCAATAGCATATGGCTCATAACATAGTACATCTATAATTTCTTTATGCTTTTCGAATTTTTCAACATAAATAATATGATTTAATTCCAAACTATTTGGATTATTAACACCGTTTAATTGGTCGTCCCACAGAAGATCATATTTAGATCCTTCCATTGGGGCTACCCAAATTAGAAGGTCGTTATCGTCGTCTGCTTCGTCTACATTATCACAACCTTCTTCACCATCTGTTTCTGCATAAACTTTAAACGAATTCAGTTGATAATATCCTTCGTCGGTTTTTAAAACTTCGGTCTGGGTACCTCCTTCAAATCCCTGGAGTATATCCAAACAAACAATTATAGGGTCTCCTTCAAATATTTGACCAGTAACATCTGTTTCTTGAAGTACTACCTCCACATAAGCAGGAACTGCTTCTAAATTACAATCTGGAAGATTTTCGGTATTTGAAGGAAGCGCTTTTTTGCCCATACTCTGCATAACGTTAACAACATCAAAAGACAACTCAGCTTGTGAATTGTTATCAGTTTGCTTCTCACAAGAAGTAATAGAGAACAAGGCAACGATTGCCAGTGCAGCTACAGAAGCCGCAATCAGTCTAAATTTTTTCATTAGATTTTAGTTTTTGTTAATTTAATTATGAAACCAATTTTTTAAATCGGGACATCTAAAGTAGGAAAAGTATTACTTTGACAAAATACCCTCACAAGGGTATTTTCAACATAACTCACTAATACACATATAATAAAACTAAAACACAC
>JBDLIN010000300.1:0-4470 GCA_039714835.1 Bacteroidota bacterium
TCGCAAAGATTATATATTTTATTTTCTTCTAAATAGTGTTACAACTTTTATGAACTCTTCTTTCTCAATTACTTTTAATATAAACAGTGCTGAAATAAATCCTATCATAATGATGAATTTAATCCCTAAATTTATTAATCCGTTACTTGATAAGTAATAATAAATAACTCCACTAATAAAAATCAGCGAGAAGATTTTTATAATTTTAAAGTATTCATATTCTATTTTATAAAATTTTTGAGCAACAATAAATAAACCGCCCGCCATTACAATATAGCTTGCAAGCGTAGCCCAAGCAGCTCCCCAAATGCCATATATAGGAATCAATGAGAAGTTTACAATAACATTTACAATCGCTCCAAGTCCAGTAATTAGGGGGAAATATCTAGTCTTTTCTTCGATGTATATTCCGGCAATAAAATTCATATAAAGTCCATTAAATAAATAGGCTAAAAGAATTATTGGGATTATAGGAAGACCTGATAAAAATTGCTCACCAAGTATAGTTCTACCCATAATTTTTATCATTACTATATCTTCTATAAAAAGACTTAGCACTACCCAGATGGATGATGCCACAACTAAGAAGACCGTTAATACTTTCGCAAAAATTTCTTTGGCATTTTTTTCTTTTGCATTTTCTAAGAAAAAAGGCTGCCACGCAAATAGAAACATTTGAACGAAGAGCATCATGAAAATGCCTAGTTTATAATTTGCTCTGTAAATACCCAAAGTTGCAGTATCGGTTAATCTTTCAACTATTGGCACATCTATTATTTGTACTATGATAGATGCAAAAGCAGCTGGGAGATAGGGGATGCCAAACTTTAACATTTTTTTTAGTACGTTAAAATCAATCTGAAACTTGAGCTTTTGATAAATCTCCGGTAATAATGCGACAAAAGAAAATATTGAAGCAACAAGATTACTGATGAATATTGCCTCAATTCCAAAATCGTACACTAAAATTAGTATGAGATTGAGTCCCAGATTTATTAAAATATTGACAAACTTAATTAGAGCAAATTTATAAGTTTTTCTTTCAAGTCTTAAACTATTAAAAGGGATTAGTGTCAGTGTATCAAAAAAGAGGATAATAATTACGTATATCAATAAAAATGAATAATTTGATGGGAGATTCATCGATACACTTATTGGATCGAGAAGAAGATAGAACAAAATTGAAAATAGAACAGATGTGAATCCTACAAAAAGAAAAGGAGTTGAAAATGTATTCTGCTTCTCATCCCCTTCTGCAAGTGAAGTATATTTCATAAAAGCTGCATCCATTCCGTATATATAAACTACATTAAGAAATGCAAAGTATGCGTAAACTAATGTGTAAATACCAAATTCATCTGGGGAAAAAACATTAGTATAAATCGGGAATAGAAGAAATGCTAAAAATCTCCCAAGTATTGTACTGACACCATACACAGCAGTATCTTTGGTAAGTTCAATTAGCTTTTTTAACATCGATTTTTATAAAAAGTAAGCTTTTCGGTGATTAATAATTTGTCATTTAACAGAGATGAAATTAAGAAATTAATAGTTGATAAAAAAATTGTGTTTAAATTATTAAGGAAATGGGCTAATATATGATAAGTTTTAAATCTAAATACGGCTCAGTTTCATTTGAAATACTTTGACAATTTTTCTATATAGACCTTTGGTGGCTTGGTCGGTTTTTTAGAATCCTCATGGATAAACATATGAGATGTAAATCCTTCAGCAATGAGGTCATTTGTCCCTTGACGAATGATTCTATATTTTATTAAAACTTCTGCAGAATATAATTTTTCGAGAGTAGCTTCAATATCTAATAAATCATCATATACAGCCGGCTGCTTATATTTTAAGTTAGCTTCTCTAAGTGGTAGCTGGTAACCTTCTTTTTCTATTTCACTATAAGGTAGCCCAGCCGAACGCAGCAATTCAGTTCTGCCTACTTCAAAATATTCAAGATATTTGCCATTATAGACAAATTGCATTTTATCGGTGTCGGCGTATCTAACTCTAATTGTAGTCGTGTGTTTCAGCATAAAAAAGTTACAAGTTCAAAGTTATTAAGTTGAAATTTGCTTTAGCATCTTCAACCATTAATTTCTTTACTCAGTATATGCTCCCATTTTACCAAATTTTTCAATGCGATTATTGAGTAATTTATCGGATTTAATTTTTGTCACATTTTCTAATTCTTCTTTTAAAACTTCCTTTAAAGTCATTGCTATCATCTTGTGGTCTTTATGAGCACCTCCAAGTGGTTCCGGAACAATTCTGTCAACAATTTTTTGCTCAAGGAGATCATCTGCTGTCAATTTTAAAGCTTCTGCCGCTTGTTCTTTATAGTCCCAACTACGCCAAAGAATGGATGAACATGACTCCGGACTAATTACTGAGTACCAAGTATTTTCCAACATTAGCACTCTATCACCAACACCAATTCCAAGAGCTCCACCACTAGCCCCTTCTCCAATTATTACAACAATTATTGGAACTTTCAATCTGCTCATTTCCAATAAATTTCTTGCAATTGCTTCAGCTTGACCATTTTGCTCGGCTTCTAATCCGGGATAAGCTCCAGGAGTATCAATTAATGTGATAACCGGCTTGTTAAACTTTTCAGCTAATTTCATTAATCTGAGAGCTTTTCTATATCCTTCTGGATTTGCCATCCCAAAATTTCTCAATACATTATTTTTAGTATCTCTACCTTTTTGCTGTCCAATTATCATTACTTTGTGTTCATCAATTTTTGCGAAACCACCTACAATTGCTTTATCGTCTTTATAAACTCTGTCTCCATGGAGTTCAACAAAATCTTCAGTCATTAGGTAAATATAATCAAGAGTATATGGTCTTTCGGGATGGCGTGCTAATTGAACTTTCTGCCATCTGGTAAGATTACTGAATACGTTCTTTTTAAGAGTGAGCACTTTTTCTTCCAGCTTTTCAATTTCCTCTTTTATATCAAGATTATCTTCATACTCCTTCATCTCATCTATTTTTTTCTCGAGCTCAATAATCGGCTTTTCAAAATCTAATGTATTAGTGTTCATCTTAACTCCTTTTTTTTAACATTTTTGCAAATGCTTTTCCCAAGATTTCCAAATCTAACCAAATATTTTGATTCTTTGCATAATAAATATTTAATTTTTCTATATCGTTTCGATCAAGTCTACTGTAATTTTCAATATACCAAAGACCTGTTAATCCTTGTTTTCCTAAATACAAACCACTGCCACTTAATTTTTCTTTAGTTCCTATCAGACTTTTTTTGAGAATAATCACAGATGGTACATTCATGATAAAATTTCCAAAATCAGATTTGATGTCTGCAAACAATCTCTTAATTGTAATAAATGGAAAGATAAAAACCAACATTGGGATACTGACTGCTATATCGAAGATTGCTTTGATTATTCTATGTCCAACTGTAGAAATATTATAATGCACTTTCAGCAACGGAATATTATCAAGCATAGTCACAGAAGTTTTGCCAACAAGATAATCCAATTCTGTTCCGGCAACAAGGAACTCCACATCGCCTCTAGCACTATGTGATACAATAGAGAACATCTTTTCAAACGATATTTCTTCTGATGTGAATATCACATGATTGATTTTTTCCTCATTTATTATCTTATTAATAGTTTCGAAACTTCCAAGTACTTCATAATTACCTATTTGTTTTCCAATGTTTTCAGTCTTTTCACTAATTATCCCAACAATGGAATATAGATTCGTAAAACTTGTTTTCAATTTTTGAATTAATTCTTCACCTTTTGTTTCATCACCAACTATTAATGTACGTGTTAGTCTTACTGAACTCTCGACTCCAACATTGAAAAATATTTTTACAATAAATCTCCATAAGATAAAAACTGCTATGGCTATAGAGTATGTAATTAACAATACAGCTCTACTATATGCATACTGCTTAAAGAAAAATGTGATTGACGATGAAAGAACTAATCCCACTAATAATGAAGCTAAAACCTTCAAAGTTGAAATTGATGGGCGCTTATATCCCCCTATTAAAGCGGTAAAAATCGTTTGGAGAAATGCAGGAGCAATATATACCCATGGTTTTACTCCTTCTGGGAATCCGCTCCAAGTTCCTGGTCTATACAATTGTTCCGCTGCATAAAGGGAAAAACTAAAAAGGATAAAATCAAGCAAAGCTGATAGAATTGGCAATCTATAAAGATTAAGAAATGCAAAAGATCTTCTTGCAATAATTGCGGATCGGAGTATTAGCTCAACAAGAAACGATGAAGAGAAGTGTTTTTTAACAAACAGATGCATTGCCTCATAAAATATTTTTGTCTCATCTAGGCTGCTTCTTTTTGTACTCTCTCCCTTGTAATGAATTATTTCAGTAGTCGGAACATAGTAGACTTTATATCCTTCAGATTGTACTCTATAACAGAAATCTAGGTCTTCACCATACATAAAAAATCTTGGATC
>JBDLIN010000301.1:0-4451 GCA_039714835.1 Bacteroidota bacterium
CCTTTTGCCGGTATGCGTGTTATACTGCCTTATTGGCAAATTTTTTATTCAGCTATTAGTAATTTCCACTTCCATTTAGTAATTTTGAAGTAAATAATTATTAAAATAATGACTATTGAAGAATTTCAAAATAAATTTGGCTTAATTTCCAAGTCAAGAAAAATAAAAGATCTGATCGATATTTCAATACAGGTTGCTCAATCTGATATATCAATTTTAATAACCGGCGAAAGCGGTGTTGGAAAGGATATATTTGCAAGAGCAATTCATGGTACCAGCAATAGAGCAAATAACAAATTAGTAAGTGTGAATTGCGGAGCAATTCCGGAAGGGATATTAGAGTCTGAATTATTTGGACATGAGAAAGGTTCTTTTACTGGCGCCATTGATGAACGTAAGGGCTATTTTGAGATTGCGGACAACGGTACTCTCTTTTTGGATGAAATTGGGGAAATGTCTTTAACTACTCAAGTTAAGCTGCTGAGAGTTTTGGAAACAAACGAATTCATGAGATTAGGAAGTGAAAGGGTTACCAATGTTGATGTGCGAATAATTGCAGCTACTAATAAAAGTTTGCAAAATGAGGTTGATGCGAAAAGATTTAGAAACGATCTTTACTTTAGATTAAAAGCTGTCACACTCACCATTCCACCACTAAGAGAAAGAAAAGAAGATATTATTCCTCTAGCAAATCATTTTTTGCAAGAATATTCCCAGAAAAACAATCTTCCTGAATTTATTATTTCTGATGATGCTTGGGACTTACTTTTAAGTTACTCATGGCCCGGAAACATTAGAGAATTAAAAAATATAATTGAAACGGTTCTTGCTTTAAGTAAATCGAATATTATTACACATGAAGCAATATCTCAGTTAATTTCTACTGAATATGAGGTTGAAAGACATCCGAATCTCCCTGTCTATTTAGATAAGCCGTCTGATGCATCAGATAGAGAGATGATATACAGGGCATTGATTGAAATTAAAAAAGATATAACTGAACTAAAGAGTTTAGCTCAACAAAATATTAGTAATGTCTCATCCCCAGATAACGACGAGATTATACCCATTGTTCAATTGGAGAAAGAAGCCATAATCAGAACTCTTAATTTTACTAAATGGAACAAGAAATTGACCGCAAAATTGCTTAAAATTAGTGAGAGAACTTTATACAGAAAGTTAAAAGAATATGAAATCAGTTAGTTCTATAATTATAATTGCTATAGTTTCATTAATAATTATGTGGGGATGCAGCTATTCGTTCACAGGATCATCTGTACCTCCTCATTTGAAAACCATCGCAATTCCAACTGTGAAAGATAAGAGCAATTCAGGAGAACCAAACCTAAGCAACGATTTAACACAAACTTTAACTCAAGAGTTCATTAATGATAACAGTTTGTATGTCGTTAATTCAACAACCGCAGATGCTATTTTAACAGTTACTGTTCTTTCATTACAGGATAGAGCAGAAGTAGTATCCGGCGAAAAAGAAAAAGCATCCGATCGAAGAATTACTCTTAGGGCAAAAGCTGTTTACAAAGATCTTGTAATGAAAAAAACAATTTTTGAAAAGGATTTTTCTAATTACGGTATCTTTAAAACGGATAACTATGTTGAAAACAGACAAACTGCCATTCAAGATGCAATTGACAATGTGGCTCTTGATCTTTTACTTGCAGTTGTTGCAGATTGGTAAGTTTTATTTCTATGAATGGATTTGTTTTTGACCTCGTATTAATCTTATATCTCATCTCTCTTACTATAATACTACTCTATTCAAGTCATGGTTTTATCATGCTCCTTTACCAAAAAAAATATGGGGCGAAAAGTCATAAAAGAAATGAGAATTTTATTTTTGATAAAAAAATTACAATTCAGCTTCCAATTTATAATGAAAAATATGTCGTTGAAAGATTAATAAATTCAGTTTGTAAAATTGATTATCCAACTGATAAGCTTGAAATTCAAGTATTAGATGATTCAACTGATGAAACTGTTGAAATCACTAGGAGATTAGTTGAGCAGAAAAAAAATGAAGGAATTAATATTGTCCATTTGCATAGAAAAAATAGAGAAGGATATAAAGCCGGTGCATTAAACGAAGGTTTACAAATAGCTTCTGGCGATTTCATTGCAATTTTTGATGCTGATTTTATTCCTTCAAAGGATTTTCTCATTAAAACTCTCCCTTATTTCTCTTCTGATAAAATCGGGATGGTTCAATCCAGATGGGAACATTCCAATGAAGATCAATCATTATTAACTATGGTTCAGGCTTTTGGTTTAAATGGTCATTTTGTTGTTGAGCAAAGTGTCAGAAACAAATCTGGATTTTTCATTAATTTTAACGGTACTGCCGGGGTATTAAGAAAAGAATGTATTGAAGATGCCGGAGGATGGCAAGGTGATACAATTACAGAAGACTTGGATTTAAGCTACCGTGCACAGCTAAAGGGTTGGAAATTCATTTATCTAAAAAACTTCAGTACTCCAGCTGAACTGCCGGATGAGATTAATTCTCTTAAAGCACAGCAGTTCCGTTGGACAAAAGGAGCAATCGAAACTGCCAAGAAACTTCTCGCAAAAGTCTGGAAATCGAAGTTTAGCTTACGAATAAAGCTTCAATCTACTTTTCACCTAACAAACAATTTAGTTTTTCCATTTATATTATTGGTAAGTATTTTAAATCTCCCAATTATTTTTATCAAAGCTACTGGAAATTATGAAAATACATTTGTTTGGATGTCTATTTTTATACTTGCAGTTGTAAGTTCCTTCCTACTATATTATTCTGCACAGAGTGTTTCTAGACATAGCTGGATTAAGAAAGTAATGCTATTTCCTCTTTTCTTATCAACTAGTATGGGGCTATCCGTTAATAATACAAGGGCTGTAGTTGAAGGTTTTCTAAATAAGGAAACTGAATTTGTTAGAACCCCAAAATATCTAGAAGCATATTTTAGGAAAGACAAAATTGATAATGAGTACATTCCAAGGATTGATTTTACTATAGCTATAATTGAGCTGTTTCTATCTCTCTATTCTCTAGTAGGTGTGGTGATCTCTTTTTACAACAAGGATGTTGGAGCGTTTTTCTTTAATTTATTTTTCTTTATTGGATTTGGAATAGTTTCTGTATTATCTTTAAAACATTCATTTTTCAACAAAAGTATATTTATAAAAAATGACTGAAAGCTTTAATGAAGATATAAATTCATCAAATGATGCTAACATTAATAACTTTCTTCTCATTAAGAATGCTTTAAATGAGATCGAAGATAGTAATTTCGATAATGCTATTGAGCTTACAAATAAAGGGATTGAGAAATATCCTAATTATCCTGCTTTATTGTTTTTACATGCAAAAGCATTGTTAGGTAAGGATAGAAATAGGGAAGCTGAAGAAACTGTAAGAAATGGGGCTGAATTATTAGGTTGTGAACCCACTTTAGAATATTATTTAAAATTAATTCCACCAGCGGAAGAAGAGACAGATCAAGTAAGTGAACCTGAACAGGATGATGTTAACTTAACCGAATTAGCTGATCAGTTAAGCAGTGCTAAAATGGATATTTTGCATGGTCAAGATGAAACAGCAAATGTTGGTATAGATGCCCAGCCAATTCCACCAGGCAGAAGCTTAGTTTCTGAAACTTTGGCTAGAATATATTTTAGCCAAGAGAATTATAAAGAGGCTAAAGAAATATATGAAACACTGATTGAAATCCAGCCTGAAAGAGAAGATTATTACAAAAGAAAATTATCCGAAATAAATACAAAGATGGGTATTCCCTCTTAATCATAATCAAATATGATAAATTTTCAAAATCTCCCCAAGCTTGATCAAGGATTTTATTTAAAAGATGCTGTTGAGGTTGCAAAAAATCTTTTAGGAAAAATTATTGTTCGCCAGTACAACAATAAACTCTTAGCAGGCACTATCGTTGAAGTTGAAGCTTATGATGAATCTGAAGAAGCATCACATTCATTTAATGGCTTATCAAGAAGAAACGAAGTAATGTTTCAAAAAGGTGGATTGCTTTATGTTTATTTGATTTATGGCATTCATTATTGTTGCAATGTTGTAACTGGTAATGCAGGTCATGGCGCTGCTGTTTTAATCAGAGCAGTTGAACCTCTAAACAATCTTAATCTCCTTGCAAAAAATAGATTTAATAAAACATCCTATAGCGAAAAGGAAAAATTAAATTTAACAAATGGTCCCGCCAAACTGTGTAAAGCTTTTCATATCAACTTAGCTGACAATGGCGAGAAATTAGACGGAAATAATATTTATTTACTAGATGCTCCTAGATTAAAAGATGAGAATATTGTACAAACAACTAGAATTGGAATCACTCAAGCTAAAGAACTTCTATGGAGGTTTTATATCAAAGGAAATCGTTTTGTTTCAAAACCTTAAAATTAACTGCCCACTTTAATATACG
>JBDLIN010000302.1:0-4442 GCA_039714835.1 Bacteroidota bacterium
AAAATTATGAAGCAAAAGTTTAGCTACTTCATTGTATTATTTGGATTGATCCTTTTATCAGGTTTTAATTCTTATGGACAAAATACGAGCATTAAGGTTCTTAATGCCGATACCGAAAAAGCAGTTCCATATGCGGAAATTGTTTTAAATAAACCCGACGGTTCCTTTTTTAAAGGAATGACAACAGATAATAATGGAGTGGCTGACTTTAATTTAAATCAAACTTATAATTACCAGGTTTTATTTTTGGGGTATGAAACCCGGGAAGGCCAGATTAGTCCCGGTGAACATTTAACCATTGAGTTAATAGAAGAGTATGATATGTTGGATGATGTAGTAGTTACCGGACAATATACACCTCAAAAAGCGGATAAATCCATCTATAAAATTGATGTTGTTGATTCGCGTCAGATGGAACAACGTGGAGTTAATAATTTGGCAGATGCTTTGAGTCTGGAATCAAATATCAATATTAGATCAGATCCTACAACCGGGACCTCGATTGAAATTCAAGGGATGAGTGATGAACAGGTTAAGTATTTAATTGATGGTATACCAATTGTTGGTAGGGTTGATGGAAGAGTAGATTTATCACAGATTAATATGGATAATGTGGATCATGTTGAGATTGTACAAGGACCTATGTCAGTTGTTTACGGATCAAATGCTATTGCAGGTGTAATAAACATAATCACTAAAAAGAATAAGACAAATAAAAATATTGCCAAAGTAAATGGTTATATTGACAACAATGAAAACTATAATTTTGGATTTTATGGGTCGATAATTAGGGGTAAGCATACTATTTCAACATCTGGAAGCAGAAATATGTTTAGAGGTATAGATCAGAATATGGATCTTCATGGAAATATAGATGCTGTAGATAACAGGTACCAGGAGTTTAAACCAAAGTTGGTTTATAATGGTGATCTAGAATACGCATTCACTAATAAGGACTTCAGGTTTAGTGCAAAATCTTCAATCATGCATTCAGAATTGAGATTTTACTCAAACCCTAATCCTAACACTATGGTAGCTAGTGATCGTTATTTTAATACACTTCGAAATATCAATAGTATCGCTGTTAGTGATAAGTTAACTGAAAGTTTATCTTATAATATAATCGGTTCTTATACTTTTTTTAATAGAGATGATGAGCGTATAATGTCTGATTTAACTGATCTTACACAAACTCATACAGGAACAACTTCCACCAAATTTAATAATTTGATGACCAGGGGAAATTTTACCTGGATGCCTGAAGATTCAAAATTGAACTTTCAGTTTGGATGGGATGTGAATCATGAAACTGCGGAAGGAGAAAGAATAGAAGGGGGAGAGAAGACAATGACAGATTATGCTGCATTTGCAAGCGCACAATGGATGCCTTTTAAAAAGTTAACATTACAGCCGGGGATTAGGTTTATGCATAACACTGAATATGATGCACCCATCGCTCCGTCTATTAATTTTCAATGGAGTATTATAGATAATTTAAGTATGAGACTCTCCTATGCAAAAGGATTTAGAGCTCCTTCTTTAAAACAATTGTACTTAAGTTTCCACGATTCAAACCATGATCTTGAAGGAAATCCAGATCTAAAAGCAGAGACAACCGATAGTTATAATGGATCATTAACGTATAAAATTAAAGGAGAGAATTATTTAATGAAGTTTGAACCTTCTGCTTATTTCAATGATGCAGAGCAAAGGATAGAGTTACATGTACCTGATCCTGAAAATAATCCAAATTATGCGAAATACGTCAATTTAAAGAATAGTAGGTATTTAGGGTCGAATTTTATGATTTCTTTTGCGCATAATAATGGCTTAAAATTATCTACAGGTTTTAGTTTGTCCGGTGAATCTTTAACAGATAAAGGTAGTTCTATTGATATGGATGAGTATGAATTCTATAATATAGTGACATTTAATGCAAGGTACCAATATAAACCATGGAACCTTACTGGATCTGCTATATTTAAGTATTATGATGATAGGCCAAATTTAGCTGATTACGGTTATGCGGTTTTGTATACAGAAACGCAATCTTATAGTGACTTTGAAATAACATTGAGTAAGAATTTTTTAGATAATAGATTGAATATAGTTGTAGGGGGTAAAAATTTATTCGACAATTATACTTTAGAAATCGATGGAGGAACGGTTTTCGATGGTTCTTCATATCAACCAATGTATTATGGAAGAACTTATTTTGCTAAAGCTATTTTTAAATTAACTAAATAATAAGGGAAAGATGAAAAAAACAATTATATATTATACATTATTAGTTTTTTCAATGTCATTGATATCCTGCTTTCCGGATATAGACAATGAAATGATGGAAGCACCTTACCAGGAAAGGTTTGAAAGTCCATATAGTATCTATGGGAATAGTACTTTTTATAAAATTCATGAAAATATTACAGAACTCGTTGTAAATCATAAGATTGGTGGTTGGGATCTTGCATTCCAGTCGGCTTTAGAAGGTGATTTTGTTTTGTTGAATTATACCACTTCTGCAGAAGCGATTAAAACCGGAACTCAAGATTTTTCGGCAATAGATAAAAATACCGTAAATCAACTCTTTAATTCAGATGATTGGAAATTTAATGATCCTTCATTTTCAAATGCAAAAGATTCATTAGCATTAAAAGATTGGGAAAGTAAAGAAGTTTACTTGATCAACAGAGGAGGTGCATTTCCTGCTGAAGAATCTTATTATAAGATTCAATTTGTATCAAAAACAGCTTCAAGTTATACATTTAAATATGCACATATAGAAAGCTCTGACGGGATTGAAACTACAATAGACAGAAGCAGTGTTTATGTAAATCAATATTTTTCTTTTGAAACAGGTGAAAATTCAAATTTTGAACCTCAGATTAATAACTGGGATTTCTTTTTTACTCCTTATATGGGATGGTACGAAACCAATGAGCCCGGAGTTTATTCCCCATATTACTTAACGGGTGTTATGATCAATAACGAAGGTGGTGTAAGAGTTTCAGAAATTGATGATGAAAATATTGCATATGAAGATATTACTTTAACAGATGCTCAAGCTTTAACCTATACGGATTTTAAAGGAGTAATTGGTTCAAGATGGAAAAAGATTCCTGATACCGAGAATCCTATATATAATATGGATACAGCTAAGAAGTATATCATTAAATTAAGTGATGGAAATTATTATAAACTTAGATTTTTAGATTTTTATAACAGCGAAAGTGGTGAACAAGGTTATACATCTTTTGAAATATTACTTTTAGAATAAATATTATTGTAATTCATAAACAAATTATTGAATAACAATAAAAAATATAAAATTATTTTTATATTTTAGCATAAAATGAATGAGTACAAATTATTATATATAAACTTAAATTTAACTATTATGAAGAAGTCTTTAAAAGCAATCTTACTATTTTTTGTAGCTACAGTGGTTTTATCCAGCTGTTCTGATGATGATAATCCGCCAACTGCAGGTTTTAGTTTTAGTACAACAGATCCAGTCCAATATGATATAGTGGATGTATCAAGTTCAGCAGAAAAAGCTGATGATGTTGAATATAATGTTGCTGGTGGTGCCTATGAAATGGATGGAAACTCTATACAGTTTCTTGATGCTACAACTTATACGGTAACGCAAACAGCTACAAATGGTGATGGAACTGATACAAATTCACAAGATATTGTTGTTAGTGCACCGGTAAATACCTATAAAATGACTTATCATGGAGATACTGAATTTTCCTTAACTGGGGATGCTTATTGGTTTGCTTCAGGAGATGGGCAAATAAGAATTGAAGGTATTAGTACTGCTGGTCAAGAAACAAATAATCTCTGTAAGATAGTTCCTAAAATGGGTGCTGATCCTGTTTATGGTACTGGAACTCGTTCATATACTTGGCAGGGAGATACATTTGCTGGAAAAGGAGATGTAGGATCTTATGATGCACAATATACTCATTATCCAGCTACTGGTACTGTATGGGATGCTGCTTGGATGATGTCATCTACATCTGGAGATGGATTAACGGTAACTTTAGTATATGATGCTGAAAATGACGATGATAACGTATATGATATTATAATGTCAAACACAGCATTTAGCGGATATTACGATGGAACTTTTAGCCCTCAAGATGGTGAAGGTGTACTATCACTAAACTATAGAGGACCTATTGCACCTTTAGCTGCAGAATAATTTCATAATTATATTGAAAACTTATTAAAATTCAGGTTTTAATAAAATTAAGGGGAAAGAGCAACTTTAAAGTTGCTCTTTTCGTATTCTAATGCTTCAATGTTTTAATGATAAAATGATGTAATTTCAGCATTCATTCCACTCATCTGATGACTAAGACCGCAATGAAGATAGTCATCTGATGAGTTAAGATTAATCCATCATTCATCCACCTTTAGTCTTGCAGTCGCCA
>JBDLIN010000303.1:0-4414 GCA_039714835.1 Bacteroidota bacterium
TTCCAAGTAATTGTTGATTCGATCAAAATGTCATCAGATGCAATAAAGCCGGGAAAACAAGGTTGGGAAATTGATGAAGTTGCAAGAACATATATTACTGATAATGGTTATGAAGAATATCCGCATGGATTAGGACATCAAGTGGGAAGAGTAGCTCACGATGGCGGAGCACTTCTTGGTCCAAAGTGGGAAAGGTACGGTAATATTCCTTATTTGGAAATAGAGAAGAATAATATATTTACTATTGAACCAAGACTTCCCATTGCTGAACATGGTATTGCAACAATAGAAGAAATAGTAGTTGTAACAGAAGATGGTTGTGAATATCTCTCGCAGCCGCAGAAGGAAATATATTTGATCAAATAACATAGTTACAAAAAGAAGCTGTAAGATAGAAACCCAACTTTTTTAAACTTGCTGACTGTAAGTTGAAAATTGGGTTTCTGTAAATCATATTCTTCTTCTAAATCCTTCCCCCAAAATTTCGTGAACATTATTTATAACAACAAAAGCATCGGGATCGATTTCTTTGATCAGTTCTTGAAGCTTTCCTAATTCTTTTAATGTAACAATTGTAGTTATCATTTCACGTTCAATATTTTTATAAAGACCGCGGGTTTTGATAGCTGTCGCTCCTCTACTAAGATCGGTCATAATACGTTCGGCAATTTCCTCGTTCTTTTCAGAAACTATGTATGCCATACGAGCATAATCAAAACCGTCAATTATAACATCAACAATCCTAGCTGCAATAAATAATAGGAAAAGTGCATAAAGAGTTAAGAGAAAAGCTGGTTTGTCAGCAGAAAGTCCTTTTACCTCAATAATAATTCCGGCTATAATAATTACAAGGAAATCGATAATCATTATTGCTTGGCCAGGTTTAAATCCAAACTTTTTCTGCATAATAGCTGCGACTATATCACTGCCGGCAGTTGTACCTCTAAATTTAAAAACAATACCCAATCCAATTCCTAAAAATGATGCGCCGATTAGTATTAAAAATAGAAAATCATTTTGAAGCAAACTTTGAACTGTTTGTGTATCTTGCAGTCTTATAAATCGAAAACCGGGGATATCTCCCCTTAAAAGATCGATAAAAATCGCATTAATCGTAAATCCGTAAAATGTTCTTAGCCCAAATTGTTTACCAAGAACTTTTACACCCCAAATATAGAGAGGGGCATTAAAAAACCAAACCATTATACCAACTGGGAGAGCACCATCAGTTAGATAATATACTGCCATAGAAAGACCGCTGACACCACCGGGTACAACTTTTGCATCAACAAGAAAAACACCAATTCCTATTGCCATTAAAATGGCTCCGATGGTAATGGCAATATAATCAACCACCGGTGAGCGATTCAATAATTTATCTGTCATTATAACACCATTTGAAAATATTCTGAAATTTATCGGCTTGAAACATAAGAATATTGGACATTCTAACAAAAAAAAATTTTGTAAATCCATATATTATTATTTGGATAAGTTGAGTCTTGGTTTAAGTGTAATTTTTGAAGGATTTTCTCTATTTCATTTGGTGCAAATTTACCCCTCTATGAAAAAAGAGAGAACATTTTCAACTTATGAATGTATACCGATAAAAGATCCTGATCAAAATCGGGACAAATAAACTGTTAGAAAAACCATATTATATGATATCGGTATAACACACTCTAAATCGCTCTCGCTTTGCGTGACCGATTAAGATTGTATATATACGAATTACAAATTCAAAAAATAAAAGGAGAGTTAAAATGAAAAATCAAACATTTCTTAAAGCATTTTTAATTCTTATCTCATTTTCACTTCTAACATTTGCAGAAGAATCAAATCAAAAATCAGTCTCAATTACAGTGTATAATCAAAATCTCGGTGTGGTTAAGGATGTTAGAGAATTGGACATTTCCTCAGGTGTTACAAATATTCAATTAACTAATGTAGCTCAATTCATTGATCCTACAAGTGTACATATTAAAATTGATGGTGAAGTGTTAGAGCAAAATTACCAATACGATCTTGTTAGTATGGATAAGATCCTTAAAAAATATATTGATAAAGATATTCAGTTAGTTGGTGAGAAAGGTGAATTTATTGAGGGAAAACTTTTATCAATTAATGGATTTCAAATTGTGTTAGAAAAAAAAGAAGGCGGATTATTAATGCTGCCAAGTGCCGGCAAATATCAGATTTCAGTTGGTTCACTGCCTGAAGGTTTAATCACCAGACCGACTCTAATATGGATGGTAAATTCAAATAAATCAGGTAAGCAAGATGTGGAAGTTTCATATCAGACTTCAGGTATGAATTGGCATGCAGAATATGTTGTTGTTTTGAATGAAGATGATACAGAGCTTGATCTTAACTCTTGGGTAAGTGTTGAAAATCAATCAGGTTCAACTTATAGAAATGCAAAACTAAAATTAGTTGCTGGGGATGTTCATAGAGTGATAGAAAAACCTTATTATCAACCAAGACACCAGAAAGTTTATGCTTTAGAAGCTGATGTAGCAGGTGAACAATTTGTTGAAAAAGAATTCTTTGAGTATCATATTTATGATCTTAGTCGACCAACTACATTAGCAAATAATGAGACTAAACAGATCAGTTTATTTGAAGCTTCGGATGTTACAGCTAAGAAAAAATATTTCTATGGAAATAGAGGAAGATACTATGGCGGTTCTTCAAAAAATAAAAAGGTATCGGTAATTATTGAATTTGAAAATAGTAAAGAAAATAATCTTGCTAAACCAATGCCTAAAGGAAAAGTGAGAGTTTATAAATCAGATGGTGATGCTCTTGAATTTGTTGGTGAAGACATGATCGATCATACACCAAAGAAAGAAAAAGTAAAGCTTAAGATTGGGGAAGCTTTTGATATTGTAGTAAAGGATGTCCAAACTGAAAATAAAAAAATATCAAATAGAGTTTACGAGCAAGTTTATGAAGTAACTATAACTAATAGAAAAAAAGATGACATAGTTGTTGATGTTGAAAGATATTTAGGAGTGAATTGGGAAATTTTAAGTTCTTCATTAGATTATAAAAAATTGGACTCACAAAAAATTCTATTTAAAGTGCCTGTAAAGGCGGATGCTAAAACCGTGTTAAAATATAAAGTAAGATATGTTCACTAATTTCATTAAATTGTAGTAAAGTATTCTAACTCGTTCAATAGAAGAACTTTCGTAACGGTTTAATGGAAAATAGCAATAATAAATTTTTATCTTATCCAGATAACAGAGATGTGGTATTCGTTTTGGGTGCAGGAGCTTCACATCCTGATGGAGTTCCTCTCCAAAAACAGATTCTCCCATTAATTCTTGAAGATGATATAATTGCTAAATCTGAAATAGGTAAAACTGTTCTAGAATTTATTAAAGACAATTATAAATTCAACTCAGAAAAGAGTATTTACCCAGACCTAGAATCAGTTTTTGGCTTTCTTGATTATTTCATACAGCAGAATGAAAGTTTTAGTGCAGAATATACAGTACAGGAAATTCGACACATCAAAGAATCGTTAATTAAGCTTATTCATCATGTAGTTAATCAATACACAGATAAAAAAAGCTATGTATATCATATGTTTTGGGATGCGATAAAAAATTACAACTCAAACGTTTCAATTCTTACATTAAACTACGATACATTGTTAGAGCAGGCATTTGATTCATCATTTGAAACTTTCGGATATCTTGATTATTGCATTCATTTAATGAACTATGATAAGAGAGATGAACTTCAAAAGTTTAGATTTTGGATAGATCCTCGCGAACCAGTAAAGGTTGCTGATGGTGAAAGTCCAGTTCCGATAAAAATCATTAAGTTACACGGCAGCTTGAATTGGAAATACTGTAACTGCTGTAATCAAACTTTGCTTACACCTTGGAATAGAGATATTGATCTTAACAGAGGAAAATTTACTGGTTATACATATCCTGAAAAAGAGAAATACGAATTTCTCTGTCCATTAGATGGAACTGAATTTGAAACTTTGATTTTAGCGCCATCCTTTTCAAAGAGATTAAATCAGCCCGTTATTTCACAACTAATGAGTGAAGCAGCCAAAGAGATCAGATCGACAAAGAAGATCATTTTTGTTGGTTATTCATTATCCGATGCTGATGTGCATATTAGAGCGTTGTTTAAGAAACAGCTAGAAGAGGATGTTAAAGTTATTGTGATTAACACTCGGAATGCTGAAACACTCAAATTAAAATACCAATCATTAACAGATAATATTGAGTTTATAAACGCTTCTTTTGAGGAAATGGTCAGTAATCATGATATATTAGATAAAGTTTTTGATTCTTGATTTTTAATAAAAAATACTTGTTGTCGAGGACCATTTTTAACTACCTTTGGTAGTCCTCGACAATATTTAATTCTACTGTCAAGGTGTGGA
>JBDLIN010000304.1:0-4396 GCA_039714835.1 Bacteroidota bacterium
GGTGTACTTGATGTCATTAAAATCAGATAATTCTACAGGATCTCCATCCCAGTTGAATGTAAACTTAAAAGATACGTTTGCAAATTCCGGAGTTTCTTCTTTCTTACATGACACGAATACTAAAAGTAAGGCAATTACAATAAGAATGTTTTGTTTTTTCATTTTAAAAAAGTATTTGAAGTTTATTATTTAATTTCTATTATTAGGGCATCTGTAAACCCATTATTTTCATTTATATCATAATCGTTACTGCTCGATTCTCCTACTGCAATTAAGTGATTATCTGAATTTTCAATAACGTCATATGCCTTATCAATCATAGTTCCTCCAAAAGTTTTTTGCCAAATAAGGGTGCCGGAAGTATTAATTTTGAATAACCAAATATCATTCTGCCCTTTATTTTCATCCAGATCAATATCGTTACTTCTCGAATTTCCCGCAATGACAAAATCATTAGTATCTGTCATATAAATTGATGCTGCTGAATCAAAAGAGGAACCACCATATGTTTTTTGCCATATTTTATCACCCTGATCAGACATTTTGATTACCCAAATATCTGAATATCCATTATTAGTAGTAATATCAATGTCGGTACTACGGGTATCTCCGACTAACATATAATTTCCATCACCAGAATTAATAATCTGGTAACATACATCAATATCAGTTCCTCCAAATGATTTTTCCCATATCAAATCTCCTTGAACCGAAACTTTTACAATCCACATATCATAACTTCCTTTAGGGTCATTTATATCATAATCTGTACTTTCAGCTTTACCGGCTATGATAAAATCAGAATTACTTGTTTCAATAACATCGTAGGCTCTGTCATTATTAGAACCTCCAAAATATCTGCGCCAAACTTTGTTACCGACTGCATCCAATTTTACTCCCCAAATGTCTCCTACTCCGTGATTTGGGTTCTTTTTTCCATCATCATTTCCTTGGCCACCTGAAGCAGTTACATCGAGATAACCACAAGTGAAAAAACCTCCATCTTGAGTTTGGATTATTGAAAAGCTTTCATCATCACCCATAAATCCGATTGATCTTTTCCATTGAATAGCACCGGCAGCATTTAATTTTAATATCCAAAAATCTCTTTGTCCGTTATTCTCTTCAACATCAAAATCATCACTTTTTGTATAACCACATAGTGCATATCCACCATCAGAAGTTTGAATTATTTTTTTAGCTTGATCATCACCGGTACCACCGTACATTTTACTCCATTCCTGGTTAAAATCACTATCAAATTTTAAAATTAAATAATCATTTTCACCTTTTGTAGCAGGAAAATCAAGTGCGTCATCACTTTGTGAGTATCCCGCACATATAAAGCCACCATCATCTGTTGCAACAATACTTTGTATACTTTCGTTTAAAGTCCCTCCAATGCTTATGGATTTTTCAAGAATTCCTTCAAATGGATTTTCTTCAGATGGATTTTCTTCTTCAGGTGGTGTTTCAGTTGTACAACTAAATAGACCAAAAAACAATATGAAAAGAATACTAATTCTCATTTTCACTTTTTAATAAAGCTTTTAACTAGATAATTATTGACAACTAAAGTATAAACTCCCTTATCTAATGAATCAACATTTAAATCATATTGATTTAATACACTCAAATTATCAACTTCAAGAATTTTCTTACCCAGCATATTATATACGGTGACATTTTTAAAGTTTTCTTCTGATAATTGAATTGTCAAAAAATCATCTGTTGGATTTGGCGATAGAGACAATAGATTTAATTCATATTCTGTAACAGATGAAGTATCATCATGTTCTTTTACAACAAAAAATCCACTATTTATATCGCTTATTACAATATTCTTACTGCCAAAATAGGGATACACACTCCATGCGCCGTCAAAATTTGCATTATTATTAGCAGGATACGTGTCAAAATAGGCAATTTCAGTCATATTGTTATTGACCACATCAGAAATGTCAACAATTCTTAAACCTGCTCGATAATTAGCTATATAAAGCTTATCACCTACTACATAGTTATTATGATCTATAGCTGTCGTGGGTCCATAGTATTCCATGTGCAAGGCCGGGTTGTCCAGATCAGATATATCAAAAACAATGTTTCTTGTATTTCCTCCATTATAATACTCATCTAACTCATCATTTGCATAAAGGTATTCATGATTTTCATCTACCCAAAGTTGGTGGGTGTATTGTGCTCCACTATAAAATGATTCAGATAAAGTCACCGGATTTGCCTTATCTGTTACATCGACGATAACGATTGATGTTTCGTTAGGACCAAAATAAATCTCTTTTCCCACATGTTCTGTATCTGGTCCGTTATAAACTACAATTTGAGCATCGTGCGAATAACCTTCAGAACCATAACCTCCTTCATTCACTGGATTAAGAGGATCTTGAATATTGATAAATATTGGTCCTCCATTATAAGGAGAAGCACCAATAATGTATGCATAACCTGTAGCTTCATTAATGGCAATATTATGGGCATGACCAAAACTGCTTTCGTGAGCATCTTCTGTAAACATTTCTGGTGGGCTTGTTACATTACGTAAACGTGTGAGATCAAAAACCTGCATACCATGTCCGGATGCTTCACTTACGATAAACACGTGATCATTATAAACTTTTGCATCACGCCAGATACTCGATGAAGTATGTGAATTAAGTTTTCCTAAATAAATAGGGTTAACAGGATCTGTAATATCGATAAATGCAGTATTATGCGTATTACAATATATTGCATATTCTTTGTTTGTAGTTGGATCAGTCCATCCCCAAGAGTCATTTCCTTCTGATGCGCCAAAGAGAGCATTTGGTAAAAACACCTGTAAATCTATGTTGTCACAGGGATAAGAACCTGCATAACCCGATTCACACAAGGTTTGAGAAAAAGAAAAATAAGGGATTAGTAATAATAAAATAAGTTTTTTCATTGTTAATAGTTAAAGTGTTATTTTTAGGCTTCAAATATAGTTTTTTTCTAATATGTAATCATTGTTACTATTTTATTTAACTTAATATTATTGCTTTGTAACTTTTATTGCTTTTGGTGTTTTGATATTATGGCTCTTTTAGTTATACAATAAAAAATATCTTAATAAATATTTTATTTCTTATAATACAAGTTTTCTTTAACAAAACTGTAACAAACCATTTCCACAGTTGTCTCTTTAGTAGATAAAACATGTTAAAACAGCAGGCTAACCATATTGAAGATTTAATAAATCGATGTTTAAAAAATGAGCAAGCTGCTTATTATGAGGTATATGAAAACTACCATCACGCCATGTATAATGTATCATACAGAATTTTACACGATTCGATGGAAGCCGAAGATGTCATGCAAGAATCATTTATCAATGCATTTCAGAAATTGAAAACATTTAGAAAACAAAGCAAATATGGTAAAAATGTAATTCCGTTTGGATCTTGGTTAAAGCGCATTGTAGTCAACAACAGTATTAACCACCTAAGAAAGAACAAAAAGATTATAACAACAGATTTGGAAATTGTAAGAGATTCTGTAGATGATAGTGTTAATCCCGATTTTAACAGACATAAAGTTGAGCTTGTGCTAAAAGCGATTGAAAATCTGAAACCAAACTACAAATTAGCCTTGAACTTACATTTAATTGAAGGCTATGATTATGAAGAAGTCGGAGAAATAATGCAAATATCCTATCAAAATAGTCGAACGACAATATCACGAGCAAAACAAAGCTTAAGGAAAATTATAAACAGGAAAGATGAGCAAAAACAAATTTGACATACACGAACCCAGTGAGGGGCATTTTGAACGCTTTAAAAATCGTTTAGAAGGTGAAAATCTTACATCCGAAAGAAACAAAAACTCTAGCTTAAAATGGTATTTAGCTGCGGCAAGTCTCGCATTATTAATCAGTCTATGGTATAATTTTAAACCCAATGAAAAGACAGGATATCAACTAGCAGACGTTTCAAATGAAATGGCAGAAACACAAAGCTATTTTACAAATGTCATACACAGTGAAATTAAAAGAGTAAATCTTCAAAAAAATGAAGATAACACACCCATAATAAATGATGCTTTAAAAAGAATTGAATCACTCGAAAATGAATATAAAAACTTGAGTGTAGAGCTCAAAAAAACACGTTTTGACAAACGAATAATAAATGCTATGATCTTTAATTTTCAACAGCGCATTGAAATATTACAAGATCTATTAAATCAATTAGATAACATTAAAAACAAACAAGATGAAAACAATAAGCAAGACTATGTTTAGCCTACTAGCAATAATGCTTTTGACTACGGCTTTTAGTTTCTCAAGCAATATTGACAATGGTAAGTATAAAAAAACAAAAACTTTCACAAAAGAATATATTGTTGACGCTGATAATACTGT
>JBDLIN010000305.1:0-4390 GCA_039714835.1 Bacteroidota bacterium
AAATGAAAGATCAAACTATTGAGCAATTATCAATTAACACAATTAGACTTTTATCAGTTGATGCAATTCAAAAAGCAAATTCCGGTCATCCTGGAATGCCTATGGGAGTTGCACCAATAGCTTATTTGCTTTACAAAAAAATCATGAAACATAATCCTAAGAATCCAAAATGGTTAAATCGAGACCGTTTTGTATTATCAGGGGGACATGGAAGTATGCTTCTTTATAGTATTCTTCACTTATCAGGATATGATATATCACTGGACGATATTAAGAGTTTCAGACAGTGGGGGAGTATTACCCCTGGTCATCCCGAGTTTGGTTTAACTTCTGGAGTAGAAACAACTACCGGTCCTTTGGGACAAGGTTTTTCAAATGCAATTGGAATGGCTCTTGCACAAAAACACTTGGGAGCAATCTTTAATAAAGAAAGATTCAATATTCTAGATCATTACATTTATGCTGAAGCTGGTGATGGTGATTTAATGGAAGGGATATCTCACGAAGCAGCTTCCTTCGCCGGGCATAATAAACTTGGTAACGTCATTGTCTTTTTTGATGATAATAAGATAACAATTGATGGTTCAACTTCACTTTCAAATTCTGATAATGCAGAGAAACGATTTGAAGCATACAATTGGCATGTTCAAGTTGTTGAGGATGGGAATGATCTTGAAAAACTTGAAGAAGCGGTAAACAATGCGAAAGCAGTGGCAGATAAGCCTTCGATCATTATTACAAAAACTGTTATAGGTTATGGAAGCCCTAATAAAAAAGGGACTTCCGGAATTCATGGTGCTCCTCTTGGTGAGGAAGAGGTTAAACTTACTAAACAAAACCTTGGATTCCCCGATGATGAATATTTCTATATACCTGATGGTGTTTATGAACATTTTTCCGAACTCGTTGATTCCGGCAAGCAGTTAGAAGATGAATGGAATAAAATGTTCAGTGAATATGCATCTAAGTATCCGAAAGAAGCTGAACTGTTTAATAAAGTAATGAATGGTGATTTTGGAGATAGTTGGAAAAATGTATTACCGAAGTTTGAGAATTACGGCGATAAAATGGCAACTCGAAATGCATCACAAACTGTTCTAAATGCAATTGCACCAGAATTACCAACACTGTTCGGAGGTTCAGCAGATCTTACCCCATCGAATAATACGGATATTAAAGGTGGAAAGGACTTTACATCTGAGACTCCGGAAGGTGGCTATGTAAGATATGGAATTAGAGAACATGCTATGGCGGGAATAATGAATGGGATGGTTATCTATAATGGAGTTATTCCTTATGGTGGGACATTCATGGTGTTTTCAGATTACTTGAGACCTTCACTTAGAATTGCAGCAATTTCAAAAGTAAAACCGATCTATGTATTTACTCATGATAGTATTGGCCTTGGTGAAGATGGTCCAACTCACCAACCGGTTGAGCAGGCAGCAGCACTAAGATCAATACCGGGATTTGTTTACTTGCGTCCTGCTGATGCAAATGAAACATCAGAAGCTTGGAAATTTGCACTGGAACACAAAGGAGGACCGGTTGGGATTGCATTAACTAGACAAAAATTAACAATTCTTGATAGAGCTAAATATGCTTCAACTGACAATGTTAAATATGGTGCTTATACAATCAAAGACTCTGATGGCGAACCTGATCTCATATTACTTTCAAGTGGTTCAGAAGTTGAGATAGTAATTTCTGCTGCGGAAGAATTAGATTCACAAGGTGTAAAAACAAGAGTAGTAAATTTTGTAAGCTGGGAAATATTTGATGCACAAACTGCTGAATATAAAGAATCAGTTCTTCCTTCAAATGTAAAAAATAGAATTTCTATTGAAGCTGCAGTAAAAATGGGCTGGGAAAAATATGTTGGCTTAGATGGAGATTGTATTAGTCTTGAAACATATGGTGCTTCTGCTCCTTACCAAACTCTATACGAAAAATATGGATTCACAGTTGATAATATTGTTGAGAAAGGGAAGAAGCTGATTGAGAAGAATTCATAAATAGAAATAAGTATTTATTTGGCTGCCACCGTCCGACGGTGGCAGCATTTCATTTGTGAGGGTAATAAAATGAGAGATTCTAAAAGTCAAATATCTGTTTATAACTTATCTAATACATAGAAAAATATATACAATTTGTAATAAGCAAGTTATGCTTGATAGTGATTTAGCTGGATTGTATGATGTTAGCACTGGAAGACTGAACGAGCAAGTTAAAAGGAATATTGAAAGATTTCCAGAAGAGTTTATGTTCCAATTAACTAAGGAAGAATATGAAAACTTGATATCGCAAATTGCGATATCAAAAACTAAACACGGCGGAAGAAGAAAATTATCGTATGTTTTTACTGAACAAGGTGTTGCAATTCTTTCTGCTGTGCTCCGCAGTAAAACAGCTGTAAAGATAAGTGCTCAATTATATGACTACCACTGTCCTACAGTGGCAGAAAACTAATAGATTAAAATAAACTAGTCGCAAAATGCGATACTAGGTTAAGAGGGCAATAAAATGAAAGATTCTAAAAGTCAAATTGTAGTTTATGATTCTTCACTAATTCAAAATCAGATTTATACCATTCATGGGATTCAAGTAATGCTTGATAGTGATCTAGCAGAGCTTTATCAGGTTGAGACAAAAGTATTTAATCAAGCTGTAAAGCGAAATATTAAAAGATTTCCTGATGAATTCAGGTTTCAACTCACCGAAGATGAATATAATACTTTTTTAAGGTCACAAAGTGTGACCTTAAAAAAAGAAGGTAGAGGAAAACATAGAAAATACTTGCCTTATGTTTTCACAGAACAGGGCGTTTCAATGTTGTCAGCGGTTCTTAAAAGTGATCTAGCTATTGAAATCAGTATCAAAATAATAAATGCTTTTGTTGAGATGCGCAGGTATTTAGTAAACAATGCAAATCTCTTTCAACATCTTGATAATATAGAACGAAAGCACTATAAACTTGAAACTGAAACAAACAAAAAATTCGAACATATTTTTAATGCGCTTCAAAGCAAAGAATTAGAACCTAAACAAGGTATCTTTTTTAACGGACAAATATTTGATGCATATAAATTTGTATCTGGACTTATACGTAGAGCGAAAAAGTCAATTATTCTAATAGATAATTACATTGATGAAACAATACTAGATTTGTTATCAAAAAAGAAAAAGAAAGTTGCTGTTACAATATTTACAAGTAGAATAAACAAAGCATTGTTACTTGATATGAAAAAATTCAATGAACAATATCCAATTTTAGAAATAAAGAAATTCTCAAAGTCACATGACCGCTTTTTGATAATTGATGATAAAGACGTCTATCATTTTGGAGCTTCACTTAAAGATCTTGGTAAAAAATGGTTTGCCTTTTCTAAAATGGAAAAATCAGCGTTTGAAGTTTTAGAGAATATTGAACAGATAGTGAATTAAGTACGCTTGCTGCCACCGTCCAACGGTGGCAGTATAGCCTTGCCAGATTAGATCCTAACAAAATAAGTATAAGTACTTATTCAACAGAGGAATAATTTTATTATCTTAACAACTGGATGTATATATCTTTTAGAAGATAAATATTTCATGTAGCAGAAAGACTAGTATGAATTACATAATTATTAAATGTATTACAAAAATGAATATTAGGAATAAAATGAAAAGGTTTTATCTTATTTTCTTAGCAGTATTATTCTTCTCCTGTCAAAATGAGGATTTCAATAAACTTGAAGAGTTATCATCCCAATATTTCTCAGAAGGAAGAAGTGATAGCGTAAAAAATGAAATTATATATCTCTTTGAAAAATGTGATACGCTTTATGGGGATGATCTTGATTATCTAGAACTCAAAGCATATATTTTTGTAATCTTAGGTGATTTTAATGAAAGAAGAAAAATAATAGATCGAATACCAAATAATGATCTGCACTATGGTGCAGACATTTTTAACCGTCTTAGTGATTCTATTTATGCAGGGAAAAACGAAGGGGTCGTTGAGTTAACTTCTAAGCTTTGTGAAAATCATGAGGGACTATATGACCTATTTATACATGACGTATTCCCTATGATAATTGTAAGTGAAGATTTTGACTCACTAAAAACAAATAATTATAAATATCTTAAAGAAATAAGAGAAACTAATAATAAAAAGATCATTGAATCAACCTCTGGACTAAATATTTGGGTAAATGCTTTAAGAGCTAAAGATTGTGATGAATTATTAAATGTTGCTCGTTCTACTGATTGGGGAGGTCACATAAGAAATCCACGTTACAAATATCTTGTTGCCAATCTTTTAATTGATCGAAATTGTTTTGCTAAACAAGCTGATTCACTGATTAGTTCAGCATTAGAAAATTCTAACAATAAATTAAAGAATATACCT
>JBDLIN010000306.1:0-4389 GCA_039714835.1 Bacteroidota bacterium
CAAAATCTCCAGTACCGCAAGCGACATCTAATAGATTTGTTCGATTATCTATACCACTTAACTTTAAGGCTTTCTTACGCCAGTAAAAATCAACTCCACCACTAAGCAGATGATTTAGAAAATCATACCTGTATGAAATTGCATCAAAAATTCTTTGTACTTGTTTTTTTTTCTCCATTAATTCTATTCTATTTGCTTGGGTACTTTAGTGGTTCTTCTCCTGTTACTTTCATCCACCAATTAAAAAGTTTGTAAGATAATAGTAGAGTAATAATCATGAATAATAATCCACCAATTAGATCAATTACATAATGATATCGCAGATAAACAGTAGAGAATATGAGTAATGTTCCAACTGGTAGAAATATAAATCTAGTGTATGTTTTAAGTTTTACAGAAAGATACATAACAAGTAAGGTCATTTGGGTATGTCCACTAGGAAAGACATCACGCTGCACAACCTCAATTGGATTAGGAGTTCCTGCTGGAATAGATTCTCCAGCATTAACTATCTCTCTAAGATAATTTGTAAGAAATAATCCTGGAAGTTCTGTGTTTGTCATTGAGAAATCATGTAATGTAAATCTTGGACCAATAGCTGGAACGAGAAAGTAACCGATATATGATAGGAAAAAGCCAATAATTATTGTAAAAGTCATGTATCGAAAATATTTTTCATTTTTATTTAATAAAAGATCAATACCAAGTATTATTGGTAGAAAAAAGAAAGAGGCATAAACAATCTGAAGTAATTCAGTTAAATATGGATTTGCAATATTAAAAAGAAAATGGGTTGGATCTCCGCCAAATAGAAAACGATCAATCTCAATAAGATATTGATCATAGTCAATACCACGAATTGGTTTGACCATAAAATATATTTCCTTAAATGACAAGAATATTATTGGAACCATGTACCAATAGTGAAGTTGTTCCCAGAAGATCCCTCGTCCTGGTTTGTCCATATTTGCTATTAAGAATACTAAAAATATTACTAAAATATTTAGGACTACATGGTTTTCCCAGTTCGAGACTCTATCATAAAACACTATATTAATTATTGTCAGAAAGAAAGTAAATGAAACAATCAATAGATCGTTGGCTTGAAACTTTAATAATTGATCTTTCAGGAACTTCATTAGAGAACAATAAAGAGTGTTATAAAAGTCATATAAATAAGTAAGCCAAGAATATCATTCATTGTTGAAACGAATGGACCTGTTGCTACGGCCGGATCTGCATTTAACTTTTTAAGGACAATAGGAATTATTGCTCCCAACATTGTAGCAAATACAATTATAAAGATCAGAGAGATAGATAATATTATTAAGAAGGGAATATCTTTGAAGAAAAGTAAAGTAGTAGCAAATAGAATCCCAGAGATTACAATTCCATTAAGTATAGCAACTCCCAATTCTTTCCCTAATTTTTTTAAGCTTTCCTTAAACCAAATATCTCCGCTGCCTAATCCTTTTACCATAACTATTGCTGCTTGATTTCCTGAGCTTCCTCCCATTGCCATAACTACCGGAAAAAAGAATGCAGCAATTGTTATCTGTTCTAGTACAAATTGATATTTTGATAAAAGGAGGACACCTATCATCTCAACAGCAAGTGCAATTACTAACCAGGGAAGACGAATTCTTGATATTCTGAAAACAGAGTCGCTTGATTCCTGCTCTTCAGAAAGACCGACCAGTTTTTGAATATCTTCATCTGCTTCTTCCTGTATAACATCAACAATATCATCAAAGGTAATTCTACCCAACATGATTTTATTTTCATCCACAACGGGAATAGCAACAAGATCATACTTCTGCATATTATTTGCTACTTCCTCCTGATCAATATCTGGAGTTACATAGATAAGATCTTCTTCCATTACGGATGTGATGCTAGTTCGTAGGGAGTGTGTAAGAAGAGATTTTAGAGAAACTATTCCAACTAATTCTCCATTGTCTGTAACAACATAGATATGATATATTTGATCAAAATTTTCTGCATTATTCCTCACTTCTCTAATTGCAGCGCGAATTGTATCGTGATCTTTAACTGATACAAAATCACTGCTCATTATACCGCCGGCAGTATCCTCATCGTATTTTAATAATTCCTTTACTTCTACGGAATCTTCTTCATCAATTTTGTTAAGTACTTCATCGGCAACTTCTTCTGGTAGTTCACCAATTATGTCTGTTGCATCGTCACTTTCAAGTTCATCAACAATTGTTGATATTTTATCTGCATCAATATGCTGAAGAATTTTCTCACGCAAATTCTCATCTAACTCAGTGATGACATCACTTGCTTCTTCACTTTCTAAGAGAGAAAATGCATACTCTGCATTATCATAATTGAGGTGATTTATTATCTCTGCAATATCCGCATTGTGAAGATCAGTGAATATATTTAATAAACTTTCTGATGCCTTTTCTTTGATCAGATCAGTTATATTATCAAGAAGTTCACTATCAACTTTGATAACATCTTTGACTTCTATTTCTTCTCGCTTATCTTCCATACTATTTCTGCTTTTGTATAAACCGAGTTAGTTTAACATATTCATCAATTGTAAGAGTTTCTGCTCTTCGGGATAAATCAATATCAATTCCCGATAAATTATAACTTTTAAATATACTATTGTTCAATGAATTTTTTAAAGTTTTTCTTCGATTTCCAAAACTTGCTTTTACTATTTGAATGAATAGATCGTTATTTATTGTTTCATCAATATATTTGTCAAATATGAGATGAATAGCTGAAGATTTCACTTTTGGCTTTGGGTAAAATACATTAGGTGAAATTTCAAATTTTATACTTACATCAAAAAAATAATTAAGTAATACGCTTAGTATGCTGTATTCTTTAGAGTTCGGTTTTGCTGTAATTCGTTTGGCAACATCAAGTTGTATAATGAATAAAGCATCCAAGAAATAATTTCTATATTCAATCAACTTAAAAAATATCGATGAAGTTAAATTAAATGGAATATTTCCAATTACTCTATACTTTAAATCTAAATCTAATATCTCAGAAAAATTTATTTTTAAGATATCTTTATTAATAAAATTAACTTTGGGAAAATTTTCGGATAGCGATGCAATCATTCTATCATCTATCTCGATAGCTGTTAGGAATTTTGTTTTATTGCTTAGCTCAGATGTTATTGATCCTCTTCCTGGTCCTATTTCTATTATCTTTTCATCAATTTGAGGATTGAATTCATTTACAAATTTTCTGATTAGGTTATTATCGATCAAATAATTCTGACCAAATTTTTTTAACGGTTTGTTATTTATTTTTAATATTTTATTCAAGTTAAATTACTTTGTTATTGAGAATCAATTAATACGAATGATTGTTAAAATAATAATTTTAGTTAAGAATTCATTGTGAATTGAATAATTAAATTAAGGAGATAAAATTGAGTAAAAAATATGTTATTACTGCAGACCTTGGTGGAACTAAAATTTTGTCATGCTTAGTAAGCACAGACTACGAAATTATAGATAGAGTTAAAAAAGTAACTGATATTTCCAAAGGGAATGATCATTTAATAAATATCATCTCTGATTCAATTAAACAACTACTTAGTGATAATAGTATTGATGAAAAACAAGTAAAAGCAATTAGTATGGGAGTACCTGGAACTGTAGATCCAATATCTGGTATTTTAAGTAATGCTCCTAATCTTGGGATAAAGAATTTTAATTTTAAAAAAGCTCTTCAGAAAAATTTTAACATCCCAGTATTGTTAGAAAACGATGTAAACCTTTGGGCATTGGGAGTTCTTAGTCATGAATTCAAGAATAATGCAAAAAATATGCTTATCGTTTGTCCAGGAACCGGTATTGGCGGAGCTTTAATATTTGACGGGAAACTCTATCGTGGTTCTAATTTTTTTGCTGGTGAGATTGGTCACATGTTAGTTGATAGTAATGGCAAATTAAGTTTGAGTTCAAAATCAAAAACTTTTGAAGATCAAGCAAGTAGAACCGCTATTGTTGAGGGCATTACAAACGATATGAAAAAAGGTAAATCCAGTAATATACTTGATTTTGCAAAGGGGGATAAAATTAAGAGTAATGCTCTAGCACAAGCAGTAAAAAGTGGTGACAAACTTGTGATTAAACATATTAAAAGAGCTTGTAAAATTACCGGAACTCTATTAGGAAGTCTAACAACATTGCTGAATGTAGATACTATTGTTCTTGGTGGGGGAGTGATTGAAGCTATGGGTGATTTTATGTTACCAGAGATTAAGAAAGCATTTGATAAATCAGCATTACCTGAACCAGGTAGTAAAGTAAAAATTGTAAATACTACTTTGGGTGATGATCCTCCCATTTATGGTGGAGTGGCTTTAGCAGAAGAATTTTTAGATTAGTA
>JBDLIN010000307.1:0-4369 GCA_039714835.1 Bacteroidota bacterium
AGCAACTGGAACTTCTCCCCATCTCTCATCAGCAACGGGAAAAACTTTAACCTCGTTAATGAAAGGATGACCAAGCAATACTTTTTCAATTTCAGATGGATCAATATTTTCACCACCGGATATTATCAGATCTGTCCGCCGAGAAACTACAAATAGATAACCATCATTATTTAAATATCCGTAATCACCTGTTAAGAAATATTCTTTGTTAAATTTCTTATTCCACAACTCATTGTCTTTCAAATATCCCTTTGCAACTGAATTTGATTTAACAGCAATTTCTCCAACATTAAAAGGTTTTACTTCTTCATTTGAATCATTAAATATTTTGATATCAACATTAGAAAATGTTTTACCTCCACATGAAGGATTATCCCTTAAGACAGAACCACTGATCCCGCTTATCATTGAGCTGGTTTCGGTTGATCCATAAACTTTCACAAATGGCCAGCCTAGATCGATAGCATTTGTTACCAAATTATCATCACTGGGACCACCGCCTATAAAGGCTAATCGCAAATTCTCATTTGGTTTTACATGTTCATCAATTAGTCGCTTAAGCATTGTCGGGACAAGTGAAATGACAGTAGGATTATATTTCTCAATTGATTCAACAAGCGAGTCATGCTTAAGTGATTTTGGGATTATCAATGTGCCGCCAGACAAAATACTCCTGGTAATAATTGAAAAACCACCGATATGATAAAACGGAAGAGAAGCAAGAAATCTATCTTGATAATTAAATGAATACTCAGAATGGATATTTAGATAACTTTCATACAAATTACTGTTTGTAATTTCGACACCTTTAGGTTTTCCAGATGATCCCGAAGTAAAAAGAAGAACAGCAACATCTTCTTCATTTGTTTCATTTTTATATTCAATATTACTTTCTTCAAATTCGACATTCAGCATAAATGATTTTCTTTCTGAGAGAATATTTGAATAACTTTCACTTTTAAGTAGAAACTCAGATTCGGAAAAATTGAATTGATAGCTGAGTTCTTCCTCATTCAATCTTGTGTTTAGTGGTACTGGAACAGCATTGATTCGCCACAGAGCATAAATAGCAATCACACAAGCCAATGAGTTTTCACTTAGAATAGCAACTTTATTACCAGGTTTAATTCCTTTTTCAAAATAATTTGATGCAGTGTTATTAATGATTTGAGTTAGTTCAGTGTATTCAACATTCCTATCTTCAGATATAACAGCTAAATTATTAGCACTCATTGTGTTATCTATTGAGATCATAACTATTTATTTATCGTGTTGAATTTTGGAGGATACCTTCTTTCATCAAAATTTATTTTTCCATCAACTATTGGATATTCATCCTCAGCAATATCTTTTTCAAAGATGTTGGAGACACCAAGACCATGAGCTTTGTCATTATTAAGTTGAGAAGCAAGGAACACCAATGCCGATCGTCCAATTGAAGATTCGAATGCTGATGAGATAATTACATTTCTTCCTTTTCTCTCAATATTTTTCATCAGATCAATTGTTTCAGTTATTGCGCCCAATATACTTGGTTTAAGCACATAATATTTAATGTTTGATTCCTCTAACAATCTATTAACATCTTCTTCATTTCTGATTGATTCATCAGCAGCAATGGGAATATCAGTTGTGTTTGAAAGTTCGATTAATTCTTTCAATGAATCAACTGGTTGCTCAAGATATTCAACATTAATTCCACTTATCTGATTAATAAAATACTTCGTTTGATCAATATCCCAGTTTCCATTTGCATCAAGACGATATTTAATATTTTCGCTAAAATTGTTTAAAATCATTTTTATGAGTTCAACATCTTCATCGATACTTTCACGCCCAACTTTAATTTTGATAGTCGTAAATCCACTTGCAATCAGATTTTCAATCTGGTGCAGAGCTTGTAATTGCGGTACCATCCCGACAACACCATTTACTAGAACCGTGGGACTAAACTTCAATTCCGGATCATATCCATTTCTTAAAATATAAATTGAATGGAGTGCTTGGGATATTCCGAATCTCATTGATGGGAAATCACTTAACAAATTAAAAATATCGCTGTCTATTTCATTGTCAACAAAGACACCTTTAATTTCTATTGTTTTGGGTGATAAACTCTCAAATGATTCATGACTTAAACCTGGGAATGGGGAAATATCACCATAGGCTTTATTTCCCAACTCATCAATAATTTCAACTATATATCCTTCTCTATAAAGTATTTTACTATTCGCATTTATAAAAGGCTGCTTTAGATTGAGTTTGTATGGAATGACTTCAAACTTTTTTACTATCATAACAGAAATCCCAATGAGAAAAGGATTGAGAAGATCACAGATAATTTTGCAGTCAGCTCAAGAGTTTTATTTAGCTCTTGCCCTTTTAAAACAGACAACGTTTTAAATAGTTTTAATCCTAAAGGAAGAGTAATAATAGGCAAAAGAATTACAAAACTAACATCATGTACAAAATAAATAATAACCGGGATTAGATATGCTACTATAAGTCCAACCAGATATTGAATTTTTGAAAACCTCTTCCCAAAAATTACTGCCAATGTGTTTTTGTTATTTCGTTTATCCTCTTCAACATCTCGATAATTATTTACTACAAGAATATTAGTTATAAGCGCCCCAGCCGGAATAGAGGAAATAAATATAAGTTCAGAAAGTTGAAGTGCTTGTACGTAGTAAGTACCAACTGTTGCAACAACTCCAAAGAAAATAAAAACGAATATATCGCCTAATCCATTGTAAGCAAGTGGATACGGGCCAGCAGTATATGCATAGCCGGAAGCTATTGAAAGAATACCAACAATTAAAATTGGCCAGCCGGCAAGATAAACTAAGTATAAACCGAGAAGAAACGTTGTCCCAAAAGTTAAATATATTCCCACTTTCATTTCTGAAACCGATATTAAATCTGTTGCAAGTGCTCTGGTTGGACCAACTCTTCCTTCTCCATCTGAACCTTTTAAATGATCATAAAGATCATTAACAAAGTTTGTCCCAATCTGAATGAGAAGCGAACAGATCAAAGCAATAAATGCTGCTATGAAGTTAAACTTGTTATCATAATAGGCAACGGATGAGCCAATTAATATTGGAGATACTGCTGCAGGTAAAGTTTTAGGTCTGCTTGCAAGAACCCAACTTTTAAGTTTAGCAAAATTCTTTTTCATTGATAGATCAATTGAATAATGATTTACTACGGTACTCTCGGAAACTTTGAGAAATCAGGTTTCCTTTTCTCAACATAAGCATTCCTTCCTTCTTGAGCTTCATCACTCATATAATAAAGTAAAGTTGAATTACCGGCAAGTTCTTGTATTCCCGCTTGTCCGTCAAGTTCTGCATTAAAAGCTGATTTAAGTAATCTTATAGCCAATGGACTCATCTGTAATATTTCTTTTGCCCATTGTATTCCCTCATCTTCAAGTTCTTCAACTGGAACAACTTTGTTGACCATCCCCATTTGAAATGCTTCTTCTGCGCTATACTGACGGCATAAATACCATATTTCTCTTGCACGTTTTTGTCCAACCATTCTTGCTAAAAAGCTCGCACCAAATCCTCCATCAAAACTCCCAACTTTTGGCCCGGTTTGCCCAAACACTCCATTATCAGCAGCAATTGTAAGATCGCACATTACGTGCAGTACATGTCCACCACCAATAGCATAACCGGCTACAAGCGCAATCACTGGTTTAGGGACCGAGCGAATTAATTTTTGAACATCAAGAATATTTAATCTCTGTACGCCATCCTTACCGACATATCCTTTGTCCCCTCTGATCTTTTGATCACCTCCGGAACAAAAAGCATATTTACCATCTTTAGCTGGTCCGTTACCGGCAAGTAAAATCACACCGATCTCACTATCTTCTCTTGCATCTATTAGAGCTTCATGAAGTTCGAGTACAGTTTCTGGTCTAAATGCATTTCGAACCTCAGGACGGTTAAAAGCGATACGAGCTATTCCGTCCATTTTATGATATGTTATATCTTCATATTTTTTCGCTTCAGTCCAATTATGTGTCATTTTTAACCTAATTATTTTCTAATGTGTTAACAATTGCTATCCTCACTTGTCATTCCCGTCCCGCTCTGCGGGATTATCGGGAATCTGTTATAAAATTAAGAGATTCCGGCTTAAAGATTGCCGGAATGACTGATGTGTCTCAGTTATTCCAAGGTTTATAACAATCTATCAAGGAAATTATTAACTAATTTAATGAATTCTTTCGGTTTTTCTAAATGTACATTATGCCCAATGTTCTTTACTACTGTTCGATCTGATTGAGAGATTAACTTTTCCATTTCCAAACTAATTCTTGTATACTTTTCATCTAATGCCCCAGTGATTAAAA
>JBDLIN010000308.1:0-4360 GCA_039714835.1 Bacteroidota bacterium
TGAATCATTAAGTCCAAACGACTGATCAACCGGAACCCATCCAATACCTTCAAAGTATACTTCTCCCCAATCGTGCAAATTCCAGCTATTTGGATGAAGCATTAAACCACTTTCCCATCTAGCGGGAATTCCGTTATAGCGAACTAAAGTTATAAATGTGAGAGTCTTTATACCGCAATCACCATGTCCGGTTGATAAGCAGTAATCAGAAATGTTTTGAATTGTAGAATATTCACGCGCTCCTGCCCATGGAATATTATCATTTATCCATTTGAATATTTTCTTCGCGATAAGAATTGGATTTTCTTCATCACCTACAATTTCTACTGATAATTTTTTAACACGATCAGTAAATACAATATGCGGAGGGCGCTCAGCTATAAATGTATTATATGTTTCAGAATTTTTGTTATATGGTTTAAGTTTTCCATTATCCAATTTGTGCCATTCATTTACACCGGTAAATTCAACAACTAACTTGAACTCTGTGGACTTCCCTTTTTGTGCTGTCTGCTCAGAGTATATTGTTCGGTGAGAATATTCTTCTGGTGAAATGATAAAGCTATCATTATTGATTGAGATAAGCTTTACATCTTTTTGTCTACTTCCCTTCTCTCTTGGAAATGGAAGCCAGGAGCGAATTATTTCTCCATCTGGAACAGCATCAGCTTTTACAGTAAGATTATAACTTAACCTCATCCTTTTTTCATTTACAAAGGGAGCGTTTAAACTTTTTGATTGTTGTACAACTTCGGTTAGATAATTTTCTAAAAAAGTATCCTGTTCGTCCTTGATATTTCCATCAACCTCTATTTTTCTTGCTTTAGCTGCTTTATTTATTCTGAATAGATTTCCAGCTGCTCTGTCAAAAAAATATTTCTTCCCATCAATTATTTTGTATTCTAATGAACCATCTTTCTCCCATTTTTCAAGATCTGCTTCTTTAATATTTGGATAGTACTTTTTGACATAATTTAGAATATTCTCTTTGGTTTTTGTAAAATCTTTTCTGATTCTATCCATGCGAATGATCTGGAATTGAAGGTCATATTTCTCTTGTGCTGAAATATTACCTTCAGCAATTTTTAACTCTATCATTTCTTGAGCTTTTGAAAAATTCCCTCTATGAATTAATTCATTTATATCTGAGTAATTAGTCTGTGCAAAATTTAAGGTTGTTATAATTAAAACAAATAAAAGCTGTTTAAGCATTTGTTTTCCTAATATATTTATAATTTTAAGAGGCCTTTGGATAACCAATACACATCAGTCATTCCTGTAATCTTTAAGCCCGCCTTCCAAAGTACATGTACGGCGGACAGGCCGGAATTTTTAAATTTCAAAGCAGATTCCCGATAATCCCGCAGAGCGGGACGGGAATGACAAGTGAGTGTAGTTAATCAATGGTTTTTATAACTTTATACTATCCACAACTTCCTTTATAGCTTTTATATGCTTTGGAGTTGTACCGCAACAGCCACCAATTATATTTGCTCCAGCATCGATTAAACTTGGTGTTAACTCAGCCATTCTCTCCGGTGAATCTGGATAGATGGTTTTTCCATCTTCCTCAATAGGTAAACCTGCATTAGCATGAACAAGAATCGGTAATTCTTTATTTACTCGCCTTATTTCTTTTACAATTTCAATCATACCTTCAAAACCATTGCCGCAATTTGTACCAAATATATCTACTCCAGCATTGGCAAGGTTTTCAGCCATTTGAGATGGTTTTACTCCCATCATTGAATTATATGATCCGTCAGGAGCCTTATCAAAAGTGAATGTTGTTATAACTTCAAGATCTGAATTTTTCTTAACTGCATCAATTGCAATTATTGCCTCTTGAGTATCATAGAATGTTTCAATACAAATAGCATCTACTCCCCCATCTCTCAAACCTTTAACCTGCACTTTGAATGAATCGTAAAGTTCTTCCTCGGTTACTTCGCCCATCATTAAAAATTTTCCGGTTGGACCAACTGAACCTAGAACAAATTTATCTTTACCCGCAGCTTCTCTTGAAATTTCTGCAGCTAACTTATTTAGCTCATATGTCCTTTCTCCAAGATCGTATTGCTCAAGTTTTATTTTACTACCTCCAAAACTATTGGTCTCAATCATATCAGCACCGGCTTCAATGTAGCTTTTGGCGATTTCTAATACATCAGATCGATGTGTTTCATTCCAGAGTTCAGGGCAATCCCCCATTTGTAATCCCTTTTTATAAAGATAGGTCCCCCATCCACCATCAGAAACTAATATTTTATTGTTCTGTAGAGTTGATTTTATAGATTTCAAATTTACCTCACAACTTTTTTATTCAATTATAATATGACGATAATAATATAAAAAATGAATAGAAAACTAAAAAAAATACAGTGCAAACGTTTTTCTACTTATAATCAACATTATTATTCTTATTTTTGTTAACGGAAAAGAAAGGATTTTTACAATCATGAAGCAAGTGATATTTATTATTCTCTCCTTCATTCTAATAAATGAATTGTATGCCGAAGAGCCGGATTCAACGTTAAATAAATGGGTACCCAAGTTAAAAGTTGAATTAAATCTTAGTCAAATTGCCTTTAAAGATTGGGCAAAGGGGGGCGAAAGTTCCTTTTCCTTTACTGGGATAGTAAACTGGAAGATGAAGTATAAATCTGAGAACTGGAGTTTTGAAAACGAATTTCATGCTGCAGCTGGTCGATCTAAAGTTGAACCTGACATTCTCAAAACAACGGCGAATGAGATGTACAATCTAAGTGTATTAAGATTTGATATCGATGAATCTTATCAATCGCCTTTTATTAGTTTGCTTGTAAGGACTCCTATTACAGCTGGATATGATTATGATGAGACACCTCCAAAAGAAATTTCCGGGTTTTTTGATCCTGGATATATTACTCAATCACTTGGAGTTTTTTATAGCAAATCTAATGTTTTTAAAACAAGATTAGGTTTAGCATTTGAGGAGTCTTTTGCTAATATATTTGCAGCCAGATATACTGACAATAAAGAAACTAATCCCATAGAATATTTTAAATTTGAGACCGGAATCGAAAGTGTAACTGATCTCCAGGTTCATCTTGATGATGATATAGTTTATGATAGCACATTAAGATTATTCAGTGGTTTTGATAGGCTCAGTGTATGGGATGTGATTTGGAAAAATACTGTTACAGCAAAGTTTAATGACTGGTTTAATGTCAATTTTCTATTCTTATTGATTCATAATACAAAAGAATCTTTACGAACTCAAATGCAGGAATCAATACAAATTGGTTTGGTTTATAATATCTTTTAAATTACTTTTTAGTTTATAGATCAATACCAATCACTTAAAGCTCATTTGCAAAATGAACCATAAAAAAGTATTCATCAATGGTAAGATATATACCGTAAACTCCAAAAAAGATTGGGCTGAAGCTGTTGTAGTATCGAATAATAAAATTATTTATGTTGGTAGCAGCAAAGGAGCTCAAGTTCATATCGATGATTTTGCAGAAGTAACTGATCTCAAAGGAAAACTAATGCTTCCTGGTTTCATCGATTCTCATGCACATCTTGTTATGGGAGGTCAATTTTTATTAAATGTCGATCTAACCAACGTTCAATCAAAATCTGAATTTTGTAACAAACTCAAAGAATTTGCAACTGTAAATCCAAACAAATGGATAACCGGAGGAAACTGGAATCATCAAAACTGGAAAAAAGTTGAACTTCCGCATAAATCATGGATAGATCCTTTTACAACAGATATCCCGGTCTTTGTCAGCAGAATGGATTATCACATTGCACTCGCAAACTCATATGTTTTGAAACTGGCTGGAATTGATAGAGATACTAAAAATCCGATTGGTGGTGAAATTGAAAAAGATCAATTTGGTGAACCGACCGGAATATTAAAAGATAAAGCAATGGATCTTGTTTATGATATTATTCCTAAGTCTTCAGAAACTGAACTTGCTGAAGCAGTTGATGCTGCAATGAATGAAGCAAAAAAACTTGGTGTTACTTCCATTCATGATATTTCATATGATAATCACTTCCCCGCATTACAGAGAGCTGAAAGATCTGGCAAGTTAAATACACGTGTATATTCATCACAGCTGATTAAAAATTATAAGGATTTAATTAGTAATGGAATTCAACATAACAGTGGTAATGACTTCTTAAGAACAGGAACTGTTAAAGCATTCGCTGATGGTTCTCTTGGTTCCCAAACTGCTTATATGTTTGAGCCTTATAGTGATAATCCAGATAATGTCGGTTTACCAATGGAAGAAATGTCCAATGGTCAGCTTGAAGAAATGATTCTTGAAAGTGATAAGAATAAGCTGCAATGCTGTATTCATGC
>JBDLIN010000309.1:0-4317 GCA_039714835.1 Bacteroidota bacterium
AGTGTTTCCTTCTTCCTCCTTAATCGGTGTTAGCTGGTCCAGATTAACTATGAAAGGTTCTTTATAACCTTCAGAATAAAGAGTAACTTGATTATCTTTGTTTGCAGCAACAGCAGCTATTGAATCAAGATTGATACTTGCAGCTAATACTCTGCCATGATTATGATCTGTATGATTTCCCCCTATTTCAGTTCTTCCAGGAGAGCTAAATAGTTGATACTCCTTTTCACTAAATATACTTTCAAATGAACTTATCAGCCTATTATATCGTTTAATTTGATATTCTAAGACTCCTTCATGTGTCCCATACAGTTTTGTGATCTTATTTTCTAATTTAATTTTATCCATTCTTTGTTTTTTCTCTCGATATTGTGTAACACTATCTTTTGCTATAATGTATTTCTGATAATTCTCTTAACCGATTAGCTGCTTGTTCTGCAGTGATATCCCTCTGTGCTTCTGCAAGCATTTCATAGCCAACCATGAATTTTTTCACTGTAGCTGAACGCAGCAAAGGTGGATAAAAATGCGCATGCATCTGCCAATGTTTATTATCCTCATCATCCGTCGGTGCACAATGCCAACCCATTGTATATGGAAATGATGTTGAGAAGAGATTATCATATTTAATAAGATGAGTTTTTAAGATTTGTGCTAAAGAATCTTTTTCACTATCAGTTAATTCTGAGAAACTTCTAACATGCCGTTTTGGGAGAAGTAGTGTTTCAAAAGGCCAGACTGCCCAGAATGGCACTACTATAGCCCATTCATCATTTTCTAATACTACTCTTTCACTCGATTCTAACTCCATTTGCAGATAATCCAAAAGTAAGATCGAATTATTTTTTTTAAAATATTTTTTTTGATTTAGGTTCTCTTTTATTGCTTCATTTGGCAAAGATGTACTTGCCCAGACTTGCCCATGTGGATGAGGATTTGATGAACCCATTATTTCACCACGGTTCTCAAAGAGTTGAATCCACTTATATTTTTTCCCTAAATCTAAATATTGATCTTCCCACACATCGATCACACTGCGAATCGAAGGGATATCCATTTCTGCCAATGTTAAATCATGCCTTGGTGAAAAGCATATTACTCTACACTCTCCAGATACATTTTGTGCTCGAAATAAATCAGAATCAACGTCGTTTATGTTTTTCACTTCAGGTAGTAGCGCACTAAAATCATTTCTGAATACAAACGTTGATTCGTAATTTGGATTTCGAACTCCACCAGCTCGTTCATTGCGCGGACAAAGATAGCATTCGGAATCATATGCAGGTCTTTTATCTCCTTCAGACTTCTCTATTTTTCCTTGCCATGGTCTCTTTGTACGATGGGGAGAAACCAACACCCATTCCCCAGTTAAGGGATTATATCTCCTATGCGGATGATCACCTACTTTCATAATCACTATCCTACCAGAACACAGTATATAAAACTACAAGGATGATCAGAATTGCATATGCACTAATATTAAAAACCGGACCAGTCTTAAACAAAGTAGATGTCAGTTCGATAGCCTTAGGATCATCTTTATCATCAGATGTTGTTAAACTAACTCCCATAATAATAACCATTGTAATAAGCAATGTATAGAACATTTGATCCATCCAAGGCAGATCAACAACAGAATTTTTTAATAATAGTGCAACAAAGATCGACGCTATTACACCAATAATTGCTCCCTTATTTGTTGTCTTCTTCCAGAAGAGTCCCATTAAGAAAACTCCTAAAATCCCGGGGCTCACTACACCAGTGTATTCTTGAATATATTGGAACATCTGTGGAATATTACCCATAATAGGAGCCATTAAAACAGCAATAATTAATGCAGCACCTGCTGTAAATCTTCCAATAGTTACTAAATTTTTCTCTGATGCAGATTTATTAATGTAAGGTTTATAAATATCCATTGTGAAAATCGTTGATGTTGAATTCAGCATTGATGCTAGTGAAGATACTATTGCCGCAGTTAATGCTGCTAAGACTAAACCTTGCAGTCCTACTGGAATGAATACACTTATCAGCCATGGATATGCTTTATCATAATTGATACCACCATCTCCATTAATGAACGCATCTTTTACTCCTTCAATAGCTGCAGTTCCTTCAGGTTGAGTAAACATCACAAACGCTACAATACCAGGAATAACAACAATTAAAGGAATGATAAGTTTTAAAAACGCTGCGAAAGCAATTCCTCGTTGAGCTTCTTTTAATGATTTTGCAGCTAGAGTTCTCTGTATAATATACTGATTAAATCCCCAATAATATAAATTAGCAACCCACATACCTCCAATTAATACAGCAATTCCTGGTAAATTAAAGAATTCCGGATTGTCCCTACTTAATATCATATGAAATTTTTCACCTGCAGTATTATAAATGTGTGATAGACCATTAAAGATACCTCCTTCCGGTGTAACAGCATTTAGTGCAATGATTGTAGTAATCAAACCACCAACTACTAACAATACAACTTGCACAACATCTGTCCAAGCAACTGCAGCTAATCCTCCATATAATGAATATGCAGCTGCAATAAATGCCAAACCTAAAATTGCCCAAATGATCAAGCTTCCATCTCCAGTTCCAATTATTGTATCAATAGCTTTTCCTCCGAGAAACAGAACTGATGTAAGATTGACAAAAATGAATAATGCTACCCAAAAAACAGCAAGAATTGTCTTGAGATTTGTACTAAACCGTTGTTCAACAAACTCAGGGATAGTATACAAGCCTTTTTCAATAAAAATTGGTAAAAAATATTTCCCCACAATAATTAATCCAATTGCTGCCATCCACTCGTAGGATGCAATAGCCAGGCCTATAGCAAAACCTGAACCGGACATTCCAATAAACTGCTCAGCAGATATGTTTGCTGCAATCAGAGAAGCTCCTATTGCCCACCAAGGTAATGCCTTACTTGCAAGGAAATAATCTTTAGAGTCCTTTTCCTCCCCTTTCTTTTTCCTTGAGACCCAAAGCCCAAGGCTTACTATACTTAGGATATAAACGATAAATATCACATAATCAATTGTTGAAAACTGCATATAATCTCCGTTGTTTGGTTATTTAACTAATATAAAATTTATTAATTCCTTTTTACTAATCCTTTAATTATTTAAGTAGCAACATCTTCTTTGTCTCAATAAAATTACCTGCTGATAATTTATAAAAATATATTCCGGATACTGGATTCTTGATACTAGATACTTGTCCATCATGGAGTGATGTGTTCCATTCTACTTTGTAGGTTCCAGTCTGCTGTTGTTCGTTTACAAGAGTTGTTACTTCACGTCCGAGTATATCATATATCTTTAGTGTAACTTGTAGAGCGGACTTTAGTTCGCTCCTATCTGAACGAGATAAATCTCGTTCTACAGCTGGTATAGAATATTTTATTGTTGTACTCGGATTAAAAGGATTTGGATAATTCTGGGAAAGAGAAAATTCTCTTATTAAATTTTCGCTATTGTTAACATCTGTCAACAAAGCAGTTGAATATGAATATGTTCCAATTCCAAAACTTTCTTGATTGGAAACAGCAAACACAACATATTTAATTCGATCATCAAAATCTGTCATTTCATACTTACCACTTTGCCGGTCATCCAATATGACTTTGTCAATTGTAATCTGTTCTGATGTATCAATCTTTATTACATCAACATTGAATCTTCCATTTTCGTTTCCATCAAAATTAAATATTTGAGGCGTTCCATTATTCATCCATATATAGTCAGCAGCCCAAGGAGATACACTTGCAGAAGTCTTCTCTATTGGATATCTAGAATATGATCTAGATGTTTCAAATACTGGAAGTTCAATGTTTGTATAACCATACTGACCATTGTAGCAAGTTGTATCGTCCAAATAATTTGCAATTACCCAGTCAGAAAAAATATCGTTAAAAGAAACTGAAGAAGAAATATTGAATAAAGTTTGTTCTATTCCTTCAATACTGTTGCGAGGTTCAGCGACTAAAGCTTTAATAGTCTCAGCTCCGCCATAATTCTCATAGAGATACATGATAAAAAGATAAGATTGAATATAATCGCTAAAGCCAGAGTCCCACATTGTCAAATCATTGTCAGGGTACATATTAAATATCACAATTGGATCAGGATACCCATAGAGATACATTGCATATTCAGCACATCCTTCATTAATCCAACTCTCTTCGTCGGGGTCCATATTCCAATGGAGCATATGCTGAAACTCATGAGCAACAACCGACAACATTAAATCTGAAGAGACATCATTTCGTGCATTCATATAAAGCACTTCTTTCTCATTACTGTAATATAC
>JBDLIN010000310.1:0-4299 GCA_039714835.1 Bacteroidota bacterium
GTTCAACCGGGAGTAATACTCAATGATTTTCAAGAGGAAGTTCAGCGCTATGGTTTATATTATCCTCCGGATCCAACTGAACAAAATTGTTTTATAGGTGCAACAGTAGCGACTAATGCTTCGGGTGCTAAAAGTTTCAAGTATGGGCCTACAAGAAATTATGTTGAGAGTATAAGAGTAATTTTACCAAAGGGTGACAGTATTTCTATTGAGAGGGGAAAAACTTTTACTAAAGGAAGAACTCTTAATATTACAACTGAAAACAATTTGTCTTTATCCATTCCTCTACCAAATTACAACATGCCTAAAATAAAACATTCTGCGGGATATTTTTTCAAAGAAGATATGGATGCTATTGATCTATTTATCGGTTCTGAAGGTACTCTTGGAATAATTACAGAGATCAAACTGAAATTGCTCGATGCCCCGAAAGATCTATTTTCTGCAATATTATTTTTTGATGATGAAAGTAATGCCCTCGATTTCAGCGATGAAATTCGTAGACTTTCAATACAAGCAAGAAAAAAGAATCGGAGTGATGAGATAAATGCCCGTGGAATTGAGTTCTTTGATGAAAATTCCTTAAAGTTTATAAAAGAAGATTTTCCTCAAATTCCTGATGCAATTAAATCTGCCATTTGGATTGAGCAAGAAATAGATAACAGCCGCGAAGAAATGTTAACAAATAGATGGTTTGATATTGCTCAAAATTTTAATGCGGATTTGGAACTGTCATGGTTTGCTTCAGATTCAGCAGATCAAAAAATATTTAAAAATTTTAGACATGCAGTTTCAACAAAAGTCAATGAATTTATATCTAATAGGGGTATTAGAAAGGTTGGAACCGATACGGCTGTTCCCTTAAATCAATTTATAAACTATTATCATTATATGATAGAACTTGTTACTAAAGAGGGATTAAAATATGTTTGTTATGGGCATATTGGCGATTGTCATTTACATTTAAATATGCTGCCGATGAATGAAAAAGAATATACCACTGCAAAACAAGTATATTCTCAGCTTTGTAAACGAGCTACAAAATTAGGAGGAACTATCTCAGCAGAACATGGAATCGGCAAACTAAAACGTGACTACTTAATTGATATGTACGGAGAAGAAAACATAAAACAAATGGCAGAAGTCAAAAAAAGTCTTGATCCAAATTTAATATTGGGTATTGGTAATATTTTTGATCCACAAATTTTAGGTTTATGAAGATTAGAGTATACATATTGATATTATTAGGGATTGTGAATTCATTGGCTTTATCTCAAACCAATTTAAGCAACAAGTACAGATTGGCGAAAACTTATGAGCAAAATGGTGAACTTCAAAAAGCAAAATCTATTTATGAAGAATTGGTCACTGCAAAACCCAATAATAACCAGTATTCAAATTCCTTAAATGAAGTATATATAAAATTAAAAGAGTATGATAATTCTGTTGAATTTCTAACTAAAAGAATTTCAAATAATCCGAAAGACGTTTCTTTATATGGAATGCTGGGATCAACCTACTACTTAATGGGAAATCGAGAAAAGGCATCAGAGTATTGGGGAAAAGGGATTGATGTTAATAAGAACTCAACGATTAACTATAGCATTATTTCAAATTATGCTATTCAAAATAGAGCATTTGAAAATGCTATTAAATATCTTGAACAAGGGAAAACCACAGCAAAAAATCCTACTCAGTTTTCATATCAATTAGCACAAGTATATTCAGTATCTATGAATTATAGTAAAGCTGCCGAAGAGTATTGCCTAGTTTTATTACGCCAATCCAAGCAGTTGGATTATGTAAAAAGAAGAATGCAGTCTTATCTTGCATCACCGGGTGCTCTTGAGCAATCAATTGATGTGACAAAAAAATATCAGGACAATTTTACAGTACAGGAACTTTTAGTCTTTCTTTACATACAAAATGATCAGTTTAATGATGCATATGATCTTATTGTTGATATAGACACTGAACAAAATAGAAACGGAGTACTAGTTTTTAATTTTGCTAATGAAGCATATCGAAATAAAAAATATTCTTCTGCTTCCGAAGCTTTTAAATATGTGATTAATAATTATCCCAGTTCTCCATTTGCAATAAATTCGCAGATAGGTTATGCAAAAACATTAGAATCGGAGTTAGATAATAATCTTAATAGTGATCAAAATTGGAAACCTATCAAATCTATTGATACAACAGGGGCTGGCAAATATATTCCTGTTCTGAAAACCTATGATGATATACTAAGAAAAATAAATAATATCGAAGCAGTTAACGAAGTTTTATATCGAATGGGTTCAATAAAACTTTATCATTTTAATGATCTTGACGGGGCTTCAGAAAAGTTTATGAATATTATAAATAATTCTTCATTATCACAATTTTATGGACTTGGAAATCTTAAGCTTGCTGATATCTCTATTGTTAAAGGTGATCTTGAAAAGGCAAAAAATTATTTAATGAATTCATTTTCCTCAATTAAAACTCAAAAGGAAAGTAAATCAGAGGCTAAATATAAATTAGCATTAATCCATTTTTGGAACTCAGAATTTGACCGCAGTTTGAATACATTAAACGATATTAACAAGGACCTTTCAAATAATGTTTCTAATGATGCTATACAACTTTCTATGATAATTAATATGGGGAGACGAGATTCGATCAATTTGGTCAAATTTGCAAAAGCAGATCTCTTAACCACTCAAAAAAGTTTTAGTGATGCAGCTAAGCTTTTCAATGATTTGAGTGAAGAAGATGGTTTTTTCCTCTTGAATAACATTTCACAATTCAAATATGCAGAGATACTGATCGCTCAAAACAATTATCCAATAGCAATTGAGATATTAAAAGAATTGTCAGAGAAGGAGAAATTGAATATTTTTACAGACCAAAGTTTATTCTTGTTAGCTCAAGTGTATGAAAATGGTATTTCTGATAAAAAATCAGCAATTACTATTTATGAAGAGATACTAAAATATCATCCTAATTCTTTATACTTGGAAAAAGCGCGAGAAGGCATTAATAGATTGAAAACTAAAGAAGTAGTCAGATGAAAGAAAATAAAACTAATGATGCTGTCAAATGTTCATTTTGTGGAAGAGACGGAAGTGAAGTAACTAGTATGGTTGCTGGTCCGGATGTTTACATTTGTGATAACTGCATCCAATCAAGCGTTTCAATATTAAAAGATAATTTAGCTGCATTCAATAATAAACCAGCAAATAAAGACTTATTAACACCCGACCAAATATATAGTAGATTAAGTGAACATGTAATCGGGCAAGAATATGCAAAGAAAGTTTTGTCGGTTGCAGTATATAATCATTATAAGAGAATAAATTCAAGTTCTTCCTTTTTTGAACTGGACGATGTTGAAATTGAAAAAAGTAATATATTATTAGCTGGACCTACCGGTGTTGGAAAGACTTTAATAGCCCAAACATTAGCACGTATTCTTGATGTGCCATTTGCTATTGCCGATGCTACAACATTAACTGAAGCAGGTTATGTCGGTGATGATGTCGAAACAGTTTTAGTCCGATTGCTTCAAGCTTCAGAATATGATCTCGAAAGAGCACAGAAAGGGATTATCTATATTGATGAAATAGATAAAATTGCCCGCAAGAGTGAAAGTGTTTCAATTACCCGTGATGTTTCCGGTGAAGGAGTTCAGCAGGCGCTTTTGAAAATTCTAGAAGGAACTGTTGCCGGAGTTCCTCCAAAAGGTGGAAGAAAACATCCTGAACAAAGTTTGATCAATATAAATACAAAAAATATTCTCTTTATAGTTGGTGGCGCTTTTGATGGACTTGAGCCAATAATTGCAGCACGAATGAATCAAAATGTAATGGGTTTTGAATCTGATGAAGAGATAAAACATTCATTATCAAAAGAAGAATTGCTTAGAGCAGTACAGCCGGATGATCTTGTAAAATATGGATTGATTCCTGAACTGGTCGGACGATTACCAATGATCTCCCCATTGCAGGAGCTAACTGAAGAAGCAATGCTGAAAATCCTTACTGAACCTAAGAACGCGATCATCAAGCAATTTAAAAAACTATTCTTGATGGAAGGTGTTGAGCTGGAATTCGATAAAGAAGCACTTGATCTGATAGTCAAAAAAGCGCTTGAAAGAAAGACAGGGGCTCGGGCATTACGTTCTATTGTAGAAGGAATTTTGCTAAATATAATGTATGATCTGCCATCGAAGGAAAACATTGATAAGTGCTTAATTACGAAAGACACAATAGAAAAAGGTACTGATCCTCTCTATATTGAAGTGGAAAGAAAGAC
>JBDLIN010000311.1:0-4277 GCA_039714835.1 Bacteroidota bacterium
CCATTTGCAGCTTACTTTACATTTGAGCGTGGATCAATATTTCCGTTATTTCCATTTCTTCAATATGTTTTTATTGGTGCTATTATAGGTTCATTAATTAGAAAGTATCCAAATCTGTATAGGAAAAAAACATCTATCATTCTAGTATCTCTTGCAGGATTGTTGCTTGTTGCCGGATCACAAATGATTTTTTTTATAACCTCAGATGACACAATAAACTACTATTCACAATCATTGGTTAGAATCGGTGCAGTATTAATCTTGAATAGTATGTTTGCATTAATATCTATTTGGCTTGTATCATTTCCAAAACCATTAATGAGTTTAGCAAAAAACTCACTAGTGATATATATTATTCATATAGTTATTCTATATGGTTCACCATGGTCACTAGGGCTTTATCATTTAATTGGTAAAAGTTTTTCAATTTTCCTCACAATTTTATCAACATTAATAATGATAACTTTAATGACACTAATTTCATTAAGAATAGATAAATTTAGAATGCAAAAACGAAAAGAAGTTTATTAAATAATAAATGTAAATAATGAGAGAATCTATCAATACTAATCCAAATTTGAATGAAGAAGAAAAATCGGTTGAAAAAGCATTAAGACCGAAAATGTTTTCCGAGTTTAATGGTCAAAAGAAAATAACGGATAACTTAAAGGTTTTTATAGGTGCAGCGAAAAAAAGAGATGAAGGTTTGGATCATGTCCTTTTAACAGGGCCTCCGGGATTGGGCAAGACAACACTTGCTCATATTATTGCCAATGAAATGGGAGTAAACCTCAAATTAACATCAGGTCCGGTATTAGAAAAACCGGGTGATCTTGCTGGCATTCTAACCAATCTTGAAGAAAAATCGGTTTTGTTTATTGATGAAATTCATAGGTTGAGTCCTGTAGTTGAGGAATATTTATATTCTGCGATGGAAGATTATAAGCTTGATATAATGATAGATAGTGGGCCCAATGCACGAAGTGTGCAGATTAAATTACCGGAATATACACTGATTGGTGCAACAACTAGAGCAGGGCTTTTAACAGCTCCTTTGCGTGATCGTTTCGGAATTAAATTTAGATTGGACTATTATGAGAGTAACCTGCTTGAAAATATCGTACATCGTTCAGCTTCAATATTAGATATTGCTATTGAAAATAACGCAGCACTTGAATTAGCGAAACGATCTCGCGGTACACCTCGTATAGCAAATAGATTATTACGTCGTACACGTGATTTTGCTGACTTTGAAAATATTAATAAAATTAATGTCGATATTACAAAAAAGGCATTGACTGCACTCGAAGTTGATGAATTTGGTTTAGATGAAATGGATAAAAATATTATCCTCTCAATTATTGAAAGATTTAGTGGTGGACCTGTGGGATTAAATACACTAGCAGTTAGTGTAAATGAAGAACCAGGTACAATTGAAGAGGTTTATGAACCATTTTTAATACAACAGGGATTCATCCAGCGTACTCCAAGAGGGCGTGAAGCAACTGATATAGCATATAAACATTTTAATAAAAAAAGAACTAAGAAAGGATTAGATCAAAATACATTGTTCTAAATTGAATTAAAATGAGATTAAATAATCTAAATGAAATTGAATTTTATGCAAAGTTAGAGGAAATCAAAATATTTATGTTTGATTTGGATGGTGTATTGCTATATAACACTGTTGATAATGATAATATTTTTCAACGAATGACTGAATTTGCTAGTAGACTTAAAAATGGGTGTTGTTATGCCGGAATAATAACCGCTAGAATAGGAGATGAACTAACTACTAAACTTAATACAATTGAAAATTGTTTTGTAATAACATCATCATTAAATAAAAAGAAAAAAATGGAAGAAAAGCTCTCCGATATAGAATTGAATTTCGAAGATATGTTTTATATCGGGGATGATATTTTAGATATCCCACTACTTCAGAAAGCTGAATTAAGTGGTGCACCTAGTAATGCAAGACGAGAAGTCAAAAGAGCAGTAGATATTGTATTGGACGAAGAGGAAAGTACAGATCTACTCGGAACTATGATTCAACTTATAGAACACAAGCATATTGATTAATGGGAAATGTTTTTTAAGAATTTATCTATTATGAAACTATTGTATTACATATTAATCGTTGCCTTAATAACCATTATCTCATGTGCTGATCAAGAGGTTAAACCTCATGTCGACCTAACTGTAGAAGAGGAAAATATACCCATCCAAGAAAGTTGGGACTCCAAGGTGATATTTACTGAAGATGGAAAGCTAAAAGCAATTCTCTACTCAGATCATCTCAGAGCTTTTGATAACCCGAAGGAAAAACTATTAACAGGTGTAAAAATACTTTTCTATAATGAACAGGGAATAAAAACTTCACAGCTGACTGCAAAGAGAGGAAAAATTGATGATCTCACACAGGATATGTATGCTATTGATAGTGTTGTTGCGATCAACGACAGTGCTAACATAAAACTTGAGTCAGACGAGCTAATGTGGAGAAAGAAAGATGAGAAAATTATTACTGATAAATTTGTTCGAATCACATCTGAAGAAGAAATAATAGAGGGTTATGGTTTTGAATCTGATCAACAGATAAAAAATTATGTAATTCGAAATGTTACTTATCAAACTATAGCACAAAAACAAAATGATGATTAAAGTAGCTATACTATTTATTATAACAAGTTTGACGTTTGGTCAGCAGCGAAATGAAACTATAAGAGTTGTGGGTGATAGTCTGATAGGAAGAACTGAAAATGGAAATACGATTAGAGAAGTAATTGGTAATGTTGTCATGACTCAAGGTAATGTAAACATAACTTGTGACAGAGCAATTCAAAATATAACTATGAACAGTGCCGAATTGATCAGCAATGTAGTTGTAACTCGTGATACAGTTGAGATTTTAACAGAAAGAGGTTATTACTATGGGAATGAGAAATACACATATTCTGATACAAGTATCAGTCTCGAGGATGGTCACATTGTACTGACTGCCGATACAGGGTACTATTATTTTGATATAGACAAAGCAATTTTTAATTCAAATGTTCAACTTGTGGATTCTGTTAGCATTTTAAACTCAGATAAACTTACTTATTTGAATAAAATTAATAAAGCAATTTCGGTGGGTAATGTAGAAATATCAAATAAGGAATCATCAATCTTTGCTGATAGTTTAATTCACTTTCGTGATATTAAACACTCGGAAGCTTATTTTAATGTTATGATCGATGACATCGAAAATAATCTTGTAATAACAGGAGATTATTTAATTGATGATGGAGTGCAAAAATATACACGAATAACAGGGATGCCATTATTAAGAAAAATTGATACTACATCAACCGGTGATCTTGATACTCTTTATATCAGATCAGTTGTTTTGGAATCCATTGAAGATTCTACCAAGAAATTAATTGCAACTGATTCTGTAAAAATTATTAGAGGTGATTTTTATTCGGTAAATAATATTTCAGTATTATATCAAGATGAGGATAAAATTCTAACCTACAAAAATGAAACCGATAATATACCACCAATACTGTGGTATCAAAATTCTCAAGTGATCGGGGATTCAATCGATATATATCTTAATAAGAATCAACTTGATTGGATTGAAATTAAAAACAATGCAACAATTATTTCTCAAAGCACTGATTATGAATTTCGTTTTGATCAAATTGCCGGTGATGAAATAAAATTATATTTTACAGGTAAGGGACTAACAAAAACTGATGTACTTAACAATGTCTTAAGTATCTATTATTTGTACGAGGAAGGGAAACCGAATGGTTTGCTTAAATCTAGTTCTCAAAGAGCACAAATGATTTTCGAGGACAATGCTGTTGTTGATGTTAGATTGTTTCAGTCTGTTGAAAGTGAATATCATCCCGAAAATCTAATAACTGATAAACTTAAAGATTTTACACTTCCAACATTTATTATTTATAATAATAAACCGGACTTAAAAGAGTTATTGAAGGAGAGTAATTAAAAATGGCCAACATACTAACACTGCGATGTGAAGATTTAGTAAAAGTCTATAAAAAAAGAGCTGTTGTTGATAAAGTTTCAATTGGTGTTGAACAAGGAGAAGTAGTCGGGTTGTTGGGGCCAAACGGTGCAGGAAAAACAACAACGTTTTACATGATAGTTGGTATGATCAAGCCAAAGAGTGGAAAGGTATTTTTAGAAGAGGAAGAAATTACATCAGAACCAATGTACAAGAGGGCAAAAATGGGTATTGGATATCTCCCTCAAGAAGCTTC
>JBDLIN010000312.1:0-4276 GCA_039714835.1 Bacteroidota bacterium
CAAATATCAGAAATTGATATTAGCAGTGTATAAGAGTAAATTTAAAGCTCATTATTATTCCAAAATAGAAAAAATTATTGTAATAATTGATAAAACATCCCAATTAGGACAACTTATTCTATTTTAAATCGTCAAAAACAAATTGATATTAAATTATTATTTAGGATAAATGATGGATAAAAGAAAATTAATAATTATTGTTTCCGGTATTGCAATTGTTGCTTTCTCCTTTTTTTCAATGCAGTGGCTCAGTGGAATGAAAAAAATGCCCCCTAAACGACCACCAAAGGAAATAATAAGATATGTTAAAGCAGAACCAATTAAATATTCAGAATATAATGCTACGATTTTAGCAACAGGAAGAGTCATAACAAATGCTGATGTTTCTCTGATTGCAGAAGTTCGTGGTGAAATTATGAAGGGAGACATCTCCTTTAAAGTTGGAGAATCATTTAATAAAGGTGATCTGCTTCTGAAAATTGATGATGCTATTGAATTAAACAATATGAAATCTAGAAAAAGTTCTTTCTTAAATAGTGTGGCAGCAATGCTTCCAGATCTCAAGATCAGTTTCCCGGATGAATATGATGAGTGGAAAAAATTTATGCAGTCAATTGATATGAGCAAGAATTTGCCAGAACTACCTGAAATAAACTCCACTCAAGAAAGGATATTTATGGCAAGTAGAAATATTCTTACAAATTATTACAGTATAAAATCGGCTGAGGCAAATTTTGAATCGTATCATATTTATGCCCCATTTAGTGGTACAATAACTGAGGTTAATTTGCAAAAGGGAGCAGTTGCTAATCCGGGCTCAAGACTGGGGAGAATAATTAATACAACTAATTTAGAATTAGAAGTTCCTGTTGAAGTTAAAGATGCTCAATGGTTAAGAGTTGGTCAGAATGTAAAGGTTTATAATTCTGATAAGACTATTGTTTGGAAAGGAAAAATTGTGAGAAAACCTCAAAATGTAAATCAAGGGACTCAGTCAATAAATGTGTTTGTATCAATAAGTTCATCAAAGAAGAAAAGGATTTTTCAAGGTGAATATTATTCTGCAGAATTTTCGGGAATTAAACTCAATAATGTTATGGAAATTCCAAGAAAAGCTGTTTTTAATGGTGATGAAGTATTTACCGTGAGTGATAGTCTGCTTGTAAAAGATATTATAGATATACAGAAGATCAGTAAGGATAAACTTTATTTTAATGGATTGAAAGAAGGAGAGTTTATAGTTGTTGAACCCCTAATAAATGCAACGGAAAACACTCATGTAAATATTTTAGAAAAAGAAGATTTATCCAAAACAGAAATAAAGAATAAGAACTTATAGCAGAGTATGAAGAGAATTTGAAATGAGAAAATTAATTACACCATTTGTTAAGTATCCTTTCTATGCCAACATAATTATAGCATTCATTATTCTAATTGGCGGTTTCAGTTTTATGTCAATGAAGAAATCCTTTTTCCCAGAGGTAAAATCGAGGATAATTATTGTAACGGTTGCTTATCCCGGTGCCTCACCGAAAGAGATGGAAGAAGGAATTACTACTAGAATAGAGGAGGCTGTAAGAGGAATTGTGGGTATTAAGGAAATGAATTCAACCTCTTCTGAAAATTTTGCACGGGTAACAATTGAAACTACTGGTGTGTATGATCTTGATGAAACATTAATGGAAGTTAAAAATGCAGTTGACGGAATAAGTTCTTTCCCAAGTGCTGCTGAAAAGCCGATTGTATTCAAACGAAGGAGCAGAACACAAGCAGCTTATATAGCTCTTTCCGGAGATGTAGATTTACTCACACTGAAAAAATATGCCGAGGAAGTAGAAGAAGATTTCTTGGCTTCTGGAATTATTTCGAAAGTAACGATTAACGGTTATCCCGCTCTTGAAATTTCTGTTGAAATTTCTGAAGAAGATCTTCTCAGATATAATTTAAATTTTGATTTGATCGCTGCTGCCATTGCTATGAATAATAGTGATGTGGCTGCCGGGCAGATCAAATCGGATGAAGAAGAAATATTGATCAGATCCAGAAATAGAAGTGTTAATCCAAGTATAATTGGTGATATTATTCTAAGAGCAAATGATGACGGCAGCTTATTACGAATAAGGGATATCGCGAAAGTAAAAACAAAATTTGCAGATGTCTCAAGTGGTGCATTAGTTAACGGAAAGCAAGGTATCTTCTTCTTTATTGAAAAATTGGGCAATGAGGATCTTCAGCAAATCTCTGATTATCTAAATGATTATGTGGAAAAATTTAACGAAAAGTATAATTTTATACAGCTCGATATTACCTTTGATTTTAATTCAATGTTAGACAGTCGATTGAGTTTACTGATAAATAATGGTGGTATGGGTCTGTTTCTTGTTGTTATTTCTCTTGCTTTCTTTTTAAGTTTTAGGTTATCGCTATGGGTTGCTTGGGGAATCCCCTCATCATTTCTTGCTATGTTTATTGTAGCAAATCTTTCCGGTGTAACAATAAATATGATCTCATTATTCGGGATGATATTAGTTATTGGTATTCTTGTCGATGATGGAATTGTTATTGGTGAAAATATATTCACTCACTTCGAGAAAGGAAAAAGTCCAAAACGCGCTGCAATTGATGGTACCATGGAAGTAATGCCAGCAGTGTTGACCTCAGTAACTACAACTATAGTAGCGTTTTCTCCTCTTCTATTTTTGGAAGGAAGGATGGAAATGCTGTATGAGATGGCTTTTATAGTCATCTTCAGTTTGGGATTTTCTCTTATTGAAGCCTTCCTTGTTCTGCCGGCACATCTTTCCAATCCTCATATTTTACGCAGGAAAGATGAGAAAAAATCTGGAAGGATAAGAGAAAGATTAGATAAGGTAATTTATTTATTAAGAGATGTTATTTATAAAAACGTTTTATCATCCATTATCAGATGGCGATGGATAGTTGTTACAATTCCTATAGCACTCATACTTATAACTATGGGAATGATACGGGGGACAATTATTCGTACTACTTTTTTCCCGGCAGTTGCTTTTGATATGTTCGCTGTAAACGTTGCTTTTACACCAGGATCTGGAGAGAAGAGGACACAAGAATATCTCGAAATATTCGATAAACAGGTTTGGGAAGTTAATGAAGAACTTAAAGAGGAATTTGCTGATACTAATGATTTTGTAACGTTTACTTTTAGATCAATCGGTAATGCTTTTGATGGTCAGGAAATTGGTGCACACGCAGGAAATGTTAATATACTAATGCGTGATATGGAAGGTGCTCCACTCTCAACATTTGAAATAGCAGCAAGAGTTAGAGAGAAAATTGGTCCAGTACCTGAGGCATCAAAATTTACAGTTGGTGGCAGAAATAGATGGGGTAGCCCAGTATCGATAAGTCTTTTGGGTAAAAATTTGGAGGAATTAAATCACGCTAAAGATTTTCTACTTACTAGCCTCAACAGTATGACAGAATTAAAAAATATTACTGATAACAATTCGCTCGGTAAACAGGAAATCCAGATAAAATTAAAACCCAAAGCTTATTTTCTTGGATTGTCACAATCGGAAATTGCTAAACAAGTCCGGCAGGGTTTTTATGGCGGTCAGGTTCAAAGACTTCAGCAAGGAAAAGATGAACTTCGTCTTTGGGTAAGATATCCAAAAGATGACAGATTAAATATTGGGCAGTTTGAAAATATGAAAATCAAAACTGCAAGGGGAGAATTTCCTCTTACTGAACTTGTAACATATAAAATTGAAAGAGGTCCTGTTAATATTCAAAGATATAATGGTTCTCGGGATGCAAGGATAGATGCTGACTTGCAGGATCCTTATGCTCCTGTACCTCCAATACTGGAATATATTGAAAATGAAATCATGCCGGAACTTAAAACTCATTACCCCGGTGTTAGAGTGGTTTATAAAGGGCAAGCACAAGATAGTGCAGAATCGGTAGAGCAAATAGTTAGCTTGTTTTCGGTTGCATTTGCAATAATTATTTTAATACTGGTGGTACATTTCAAATCCTTTACTCACATGGTATTAATTATTATGATGATACCTCTTTCGTTTCTTGGAGCAGCATGGGGACACGGGCTTCACGGTCATCCTATTTCAATATTAAGTGCTTGGGGTATGGTCGCACTTTCGGGTGTAATTATTAATGATGCTGTAGTTTTCCTCTCAAGGTATAATCAACTTTTATTAGATGGATTAAAAGTTGAAGATGCAGCTTATCAAGCGGGTATTGCAAGATTTAGAGCAATATTATTAACTACAATTAC
>JBDLIN010000313.1:0-4258 GCA_039714835.1 Bacteroidota bacterium
AACAATTCCCCCTATTCCTTGTTCAACCATATGCCAAGCACCGTTTTTTATTACATATAATACCGATGTATCATGCGCATCAGCCATAACCAGTTCGTGCGGGAATATCCATAATAAACCGATTATTCCACCGAACAGTAATCCGTTAATAACTCGATTTTCTTTTTTTGAAAAAGGGGGTATAAATATGCCATGAATAACGCTAATATAAAATATCCCACAAGCATTAGACCAATCCCTTCATGTTTGGCATGAACAGCCTCATAAAGATTTGCCATAATTAAATTATGCCAGATGCCTGCAACAATCCACATTGTGGCTCCTCCAAACAGTGTAGCTGAAATAAATCTCTTCATGCTCATTTGTTTCTCCTTTAGTAATTCATATAGAAAGCAATTGCAAAGTTATAATGACTATAAAAATGATCATCTGGGGAATTGTTAATTTTAGTAATTCCTTATGTTTAATAAGAGCAATAAATAGAAATGTACAGAAGTTTAACAGAACAATTCCCACAGGAATCCAGCTTGCCACACCTGTCAATTCAATTAGGCTAACCGAGACTAAAATTTGAATTATTCCTACAGCCAACAACAATATACCGCCTTGAATTACCATTACTCTTAAAGAACCAATCATTATAGAATCTTTAGTCAATTCTTTCAGAGCTGGAATTTGTTTTTTCTCTCCATAGATATTGTGTACAATGCCAAGTAACACAAGTAAAATACCTGCAATTAATCCCATTTTATTTGTTCCCTGTTTTAATGTTGTAAATAGGCCGTTGTCTTATGTAATATGTTTTCTCTTCTAACCATTCAACCATTGTGTCAAGCGCAAGTTTGATATTTCCAATCTGACAATGATTTTGTGCGTGTTCTGATTTTGTGAAAATTTTATGGGTAACAGATTTAGCATTTACAAGAGCTTTTATTTGCCTTTTGTGCAATTTAATTGGAATAAAGTGGTCATCTTCCCCGGAGAAAAAGAGAACATCTTGCTTAATATTTTCTGCATGCATGTTCTCTCTTGATAATGCAAGAGCCATTTTATTTGCAGCTTCCAAAGGTGTTTTTGATTTGGTGATAAACATTTGCTGGTTGATTTCCCATTTCATTCTGGGATTCTTTTCTGCTTTCCAGTAAGAACTTTTATTGAACAGGGTTTCAAATTTCATAAAAAAATTAAACATCCAGGCAATTGCCGGAGGAGGTATTTCTATATAATGGATTGCATGCCCGGAAGCAATTACTCTTTTTATTCTTGGTTCAAAAGCTGTCGCCCTCATACATAACCATCCACCAACCGAAAGACCAACAAGTGTAACATCTTCAAGGTTAAAATAATCCAATATTGCTGATGTTGGTTTCTCCCATTCAATTTCTAACGGAAGTCCACCTTTAATAAGTGCAGCTCCTTGTCCGGGGCCTTCGAAGCCGATTACATCATAACCTTCATTAGCCAAATATTTCATCATCAAATACCACTCTTCAAGAAATGAATCCATACCACCATGTAGAAGAATTGTACCTTTTTTCTCCTCAGCAGTAGATACTTTGATAGCCGGTAAAAAGGAACCTTCATACGGAACTTCAATTCTCTGAATTTTATCTTTCTCAAATGTTTGGTAAAAAAGTTCACTGAATTTATCATACAATTTTTCTTTATCAGGATCTTGAGGAAGTGTGAAAAACTCGGCGCTTCTGTAATAAAACGAAGCGTTTATCATCCTACTTTCAGATAGAGCATTCTCTGCCAACCTTACCATTTCAGGTTTCCAGTCTTCATAATTCTTTATGTTCTTTCCGGCAATAAGCATATCTTCATATCTAGCATAGCCTATTGAATACCATCGATTTAGAGTAAAGTTAAAAAGTTGGTTTTTGTGAAATTTGTAGTATCCAACAGGGAATAAAATTTTATTGGCTTTCATTTCTTTTGAACTCCCACTTTATTTCAGTTGAAAAATAGAATAAACTAAAGCAGCAATCCCCCAATACAAGAAAAATCCCCAGATATATGTGTAATATGCTAACCAGCCACATGATGGATAAGCGTATTCTTTCTCTAATACCCAAAAAACTATAGAAAAATACAAGGAGAGAATCCCTAGCACAACCCATAAAACATATCCCCACAATTGCCCCCCCAAAACGCCAATATAGCTGGAAATCAGAAGTGGGAGTATAATCAGCAAATCAGCCCATGCAAAGGCAATAGCGTATTTAAGATGAGTTTTATCCCGCCAGTCCTCTCCTTTTCCAATTATCAAATCTTTTGTTTTCTGGCTATCTGGTTTTAACAACACCAAAAGTTGTACTCCAAACAAGGGCAAAAATGTTATCACTCCAAATATTGTAATTATCCATGTCATTAAAGTTGGCTTTATCATTTTGTTAGTCCATAAATAGTTCGCGATTTTTATTTAAGTACAAAAATCCCCAGAGACCATATGTTGAAATAACGATTAAAACTATTATTAAGGAAGTATAGTCAGTAAAATTAAATCCGGACAAACCATTGGCATATATCAAAAAAAAATATACACTATTGGCCAATATGCTGTGATAGCCATAGCTCCTATCAAGGCGGATACTCCCCAGCTCTTTTTCTGCCATAAACCCAGTAATCCAAAAACTAAAAGTGGCAGATAGATTATTGTATCACTGACACCAAATGCCTTATTCATTGCAACTCCAAACTCACCAAATACGTCCACCGATTCCTGTAAACCAATAGAAACAGTAAATTCATAGTTTATGAATGACATTGTTTGCCCCAGAAGAATCATTACAAGTAACATTGACGCGGAAATCAGCACAAACCAAAAACCTTTTATTCTTTTAGGTTTTATTTTAATCTCTCTTAATTTAATTAGTTCTGTTCTATCGTTATCACAACATTTCCTTTCTTATGACCTTTATCAACATATCTGTATGCCTCAACTGCTTGTTCCAAAGGATAGGTTTTGTCAATTACAGGCTTTATTTCTTTCTTTTCAACAAGATCCTTTAAATATTTTAAATCTTCTATTTTATCTGGAGCCATTCCCATAATTATTTTTTTATTGCTTGTCATTGAAGTCCATAATACCTGAAGAAATGGCCAATCTACAGTTAAATAGATACCTTTTTGTTTTAGGGAGCTTTTACAATACGAGAACGAAATCTTACTTACTGTGTCGAAAATTATATCATAGGTTTGTCCGTTTTTAGTGAAATCCTCTTTAGAGTAATCAATAACTTTATCTGCACCCAAAGATCTAACCATTTTAAAATTTTTCGAACTACATACTCCAGTAACTTCCGCACCAAAGTATTTGGCCAACTGAACTGCATATGTTCCAACACTTCCAGAAGCTCCATAAATAAGTACTTTGTGTTCTGTCATTGTATTCGCTTTTCTTAAAAAATGTAATGCTGTAAGACCCCCAATAGGTAATGCTGCTGCTTCCTCATAACTCATTTTGGTTAAATCAATTGATACCAACCTATCCTCTGATAAACATTTATATTCGGCATTAGTGCTGCCAAAACTAATTCCTTTGTTATAACCAAATACTTTATCCCCTTTTTTGAATTGCTTAACATCTTTTCCAACAGATTCAATTTCACCAGATAATTCCCAACCAGGAATATTTTTTCTCGGTTTCGTTAAACCAAATATAATTCTTCCAGGCAGCCAAAACCATTTTGCAAAATCAAATCTTATTATTCTACAATCACCTGTGTTTACTGTCGATGCATAAACTTTTATCAGAGCTTCATTATTCTTAGGTTTAGGCTTAATTACTTCTTTGAGTTTAAGAACTTCAGGTGATCCATATTTTGAACATACAATTGCTTTCATAATTTACCTTCTTATTGGTATTTTGATTTAGGGCATTGACAATATTATAATAAGCAAATATGGCCCGTAGCCGTTTCTTTTCAGGATGTTTATTGATTATTCGTAAATTTATTTAACTACTCATTTGTCTTGATAGCACTAAAGTGGCTATAGGTTATTATTTGCTTTTACAAACCGTTTTTCTTTAATCTAAAGAATTCTTCTTTTTGTATAAATATCTTATCTGGGGAAGTAAGGCAATGATAATAATTAAAATTGCGTAAAACATATAAAATGTATATAACCAATGTACGACTCCCTGAAGAAATATCAATTCGATATGTATCCAGCCAATTAGGGTAAAAGCAATATAAATGCTGTATGTCCATGACCAGTGCATATCTTTAAATATATTGATTTGTTCGGCTAG